>QXXX01000055.1 GCA_009887195.1 Candidatus Poseidoniales archaeon
CAGACGAACTTGTTACACTAATAACTGCTATTTCGGTAACTGTTACAGTTTCTTCGTCCTCAGGTTCTTGTTCAGATAAGAACACTTGTTCAATAAGTTCACTTTCAGAGTAAACTGAGTTTATGGTTATTATTGGTAAGCCAAATAATCCACAACCATTATGTTGATCATCTGCTAGTGAAGCAGAATATTCGCCGCTCCAGCCTTTGTGCGGACTCCAAACCCCTGCCTGATTAAGATCGCTTAGCATGAACGCAGAATTTGGCGAGCTAATCATCCAACAATTGTCGCCATTGAATTGAATCAAATCCCATTGGCCATTAACTGAAATCAACTCCTTTTCAATGTTCATTGTTTGTCCAAAGTAAGTATATACTGAATCTTCATGATATTGTGTAAACTGTAAATTTATCTTGTACAATAAATCAATTTTTTCCATCTGTTCCAAATTAGAAACTTCTGTTTTTTGGCTAATTAAGTAACTATTCTCGTTTGGAGTCAAATAATTCCCAGCATTATACCCACAGATTTCGAACGAAGGAATCTCGTATGAATCAATATTTGGCTCATATTGAATTTTAATAATACAGTTTGAATATAGCCTTATTATTCCATCTTCAGAAGTTAGTTTTATTCTACTGTAAATAGAATTGTCTAGCATAAAATTTTCTGAATCCACATGAATATGATTTGATGAACAAGAAATAGCAGTGTTTGAATGATAATTATGATAATCTGCAGAATAATACGAATCATCTATTCCGACAATTAGGGTATATTTGCCTTGTTCAATGTAACACCCATAACTGTCAGTTAGTTCCCATTGGTATAAATCCGTCATTATGTTTGTATTTCCGTCAGTACTTTTGTTATTCATCTCACAATAGTCAACGCTTAGACTGTTAACCAAATCTCCTAAATCGTTGACGATGTTTACCTCAGCATAACATTCTGAGTCAACATTAGTGTGCTCAGCTAAATTAACTTGAAGCGATATAGCAGAATCAACTTGGTTTAGTACTAATTCGTTTTTTGTAATGGATGGGGGGTTTTCAACAATTGTTGGCAAAATTTCTTCTTGATTACCATCAGAAATTTCATTTGATGGGGAAAGGTAATTTTCATCATTTCCAAGAATAAAATATTTTAGCGAACTATGGTCATTAACCCATTCTTTAGGTATCAGTTGGCTAGAAGAATAAATATTTTCGAATGGATGTAAAATTGCAGCTCCATTGAAGCAGTCATCAAAGATAAACCGATAGATTTGGTTTTCTAAGATAATAGTACAGTCAATGTTGTCAGTAATAATAGGTTCAGTACTTGGATTGTAAATAGTAAATTGAGCTAAGTAAGAATCATCATCTATGTCGACTAATTTAGCCTTCAAATCTAAATAATTATTATTGTTTGAGGAACTGTAAAATTCAAAAACCAGAGAGTTGTAAATTGGTTCCTTGCTGTGTGAGATATCTATTGTGTACGTCCCAGATGGTATTATCTGGTTTTGTGCATCGGTAAAATCCCAATATTGAGTTGTTAGATTATATTTTTCATTTTCCTCAATCACAATACTTTGGATTTGGTTTCTACAAGTTGTTTCGGATGAATAAACTTCATCTCCATATGAATTGATAGCAGTAAAAATAAATTCGCATGAAGGGTTGTTGCTGATGGTAATTTTTTCTGTTGGGTTGAATAATTGAACATCTAAGGTTAACCTATCACCTTCAATGTAGGTTTGTTCAATGTCGCTTTCCAATAATAAAATCAAGTTGGAATTAGTAGATTCCTGTCCGTAGGAATGTGGTATAATTGATAATAAAAATACCCCGGCGAGCAAAGCAACTACCAATCTGGTTCCGCCCGCCATGATACACAGTAGTACTCATCATTTGAAAGACCAGCGGTCATCGGGAGCATGAGGTTACATCGTGAAATCCCCCAATCTGATTTTGGATAACAATAGAATCCAAGTTTATCAAAAGCAACTTGGCCAGTGGGATAATTTGAATCATTTGATAGTTTGCCGTAAGACAAAAAAAGCCTGTATTGTAGATCCTTTTGACGGTATTTTTTGGGAAAAGTTCTGTCAAGAAAATAGTATTAATCTTGAAGAGGTTTGGCTCACTCATAGTCATTGGGATCATTGTAAAGGCGTTGAAGCATTGGTTAACAGCACGGTATTTTCACCAGTAGTGAGGTGCCATGAATTAGAACAACAACGTGGCTATAATGCCGAGTATATCCACTGGTGGAGCCACAACGAACATTCTTTTGAAACATGTGCAATAGGAGAATTAGAATTTTCTGTTCACTGCACACCGGGGCATACTCCTGGGCATGTAGTGTTCATCGGCAACGGTATTGTAATTAGTGGAGATTGTCTATTTCTAGGCAGTTGTGGTAGAACTGATTTACTAGGCGGAGATGAGGCTAACCAGCGCGCCTCGCTAAAATATTTACAAACTATTTTTAGTAAATTATCTGGTAGTGATTTAGTTGTACCAGGCCATAAATATGAATTAAAAGATGGAACTACTCCAACTGTAATGGAATTGTCGAAAGTGATTAATTCAAACGAGGCATTAATGGCAATTGAAGACGATGATAAATGGGCAAGTCTACCATTTCTTGCATTTGATGACGACCTTGCTGCTAAGGCTCGTCGACAAGAAGCACAGCAATCATAGAATATCATCAAGATTAACCATATTAGGAATCGCTTCATCTTGTTCTTTTTGCTGCTGAATCTCAAATTGTTTCCATTGTGGCAATTCCGCTGTACTTTGTTCTACCCAACCCAACGCCTTTGCTTCGTCTAATTGTCCATTAGCAACATAGTATTCAATCCAAGCACCTCGACGCTCCTCATCCTCTGAAAAGGCATCATTTACCATTATTTCTTCGAGTTTTTCTTTCTTAGATTTGCTTTTAGCCAAGGTTTTGGAGAATTGGGCAATAATAATTGCCGACAGGAGTGCGACAATAGCGATTCCTAAGTAGATTAACACGGAACTCTGGTCATCATTATTTGAATCGGATTGAAGGTTACTTTCCGAGTTCGGATCCTCGGTGATTGAACATTTAACATTACCAATTCTCCCTTCAAAGATTTCAGGGTCCCATGGGCAAGGGTCAGAAGTGTCGCTCATGCCATCTAGGTCACTATCTGGGCAGCCAAAGACATCGAGATAAGATTGACCAAATACCGTTTTACAGTCGTCAGGTTGGAATGCTCCACCAGTGAAATTATCACCATAGCCATCGCCATCTTGGTCATTCCATTGAGTGACTTCAAGTGGGAATGCATCGCTGAAATTATCCCCGTAGCCATCACCATCTTGGTCACTCCATTCGCTTGAAAAGTCAGGAAACGCATCGCCACTTTGTTGTCTTAATTCGATAATTCTGTCAGGGTTATCTTGGTCTTCAATAAATGTCAAAGTCCAAAGGTAATTGTCCCCATAACCATCACCATCAGTGTCGACCCATTGCTGTCCGTCTTGCGGGAATGTATCGTCTACATCAGCCCAACCGTCACCATCTGAATCTAAACAGCCATACCGATTATTTTCATTTGATAATCCAAATACATCAACGCAATCATCTCCTCCTGGGCGATTCACCTCATCACCATAGCCATCGCCATCTTGGTCAGACCATTGTAATGGATTTTCAGGAAACGCATCTTCTGGGTCAACAAAACCATCACCATCAGTATCGGGACATCCTCGAGTTAGTGGATTTGGGGAATTGCCGGCTCTAGTAGGGCAGATATCCCCGTTTACCGCTCCAGTTTCGTTATTATCTCCATACCCGTCACCGTCAAAATCAGACCACTGAGTAGGGTCATTCTTGAATACATCTCCATTATTCCCTGCTGCGTTATCTCCATAACCGTCACCATCTGTATCCTTACATTGTGTAGGGTCATCGGGAAATACATCAGGATTCAATCCAGTTTGGTTATCTCCACCACAATCTAGCGCGTCACCATCTCTATTTTCCCACTGCGTAGCATCGTTTGGAAATGGGTCTCCTTGGTCTGAGTAACCATCTGCATCGGTATCGATACAACCAATTCTATCAATGAATGAATATCCCTTGTCATCTGGGCATTCATCAGGCGAATTGCCGTCTAGATTGTCGCCATAGCCATCGCCGTCTCGGTCACACCATTGCGTTGGGTCTAGTGGAATACCGTCAGCCTGACAATATCCACCTTGAGATATACTGCCCCAGTTAGCAGTTGGATCAGAATAAGTATCGCCGTCCGTATCTGGGCAACCATACCGGTCTGCTGTAGAATTACCAAATACGTCGGGGCAGCCATCAGCATCATCCCCAAATTGGTTATCGCCGTACCAATCACCATCAGTATCTTCCCATTGGTTGTTATCAAGTGGGAATTTATCTACCTGTGTGGCATTAATTATCAATAGTCCTGGCCAAGTAGAGCCACGATTTACCTCCCAAGATTCAACATTGTAATTATCGCCCCAACCATCGCTATCACTGTCATTCCACTGTGTTGGATTATTTGGAAAAGCATCACCACGCTGATTTGTGTGGAATACTACATTGGTAACGTCGTAATAATACTGATCGCCATAGCCATCACCATCACTATCCGCCCATTGTTCTGCATCATTTGGTGCCCAATCACCAGCATCAGACCATCCATCGCCGTCGGTATCGGGGCAGCCAAAACGATCCTGCGTTGAAGTGCCAAATTGACTTATGCAAGAATCCGGGTTGGTCGCAGGTGCAGGGTTATCTCCGTAACCGTCACCATCGGTATCATTCCATTGACTACCATCAGTTGGAAAAGCGTCTACTACACCATCGCCTTGGTCGTAGGTGTTGTAACCGTCCTGATCTTCATCGAGGTCAGCATACCAAAAGTAAACCCCCTCATCGTTTCTAGTGTGAGCGGTGACGATCTTACTGCCATCAGGGTGCCAAGAAACCCCATCTATTTGGCCACATTGGTTATTATTGGTTCCAGCGCAGCTATTGGGTCTTGGACCTGAAAAGGCATCAATTAGTAAACTGGATGTTGTTTCGTATATCTTAGCAGTTGCTCCATCAGCTTCATACCAGTACATTCCGACAATAAATTTAGAACCATCCGGTGAAAAATCTACTGAAGAGCAGGATGTCGTTGTGCCAACTTCCCAGATAATGGGCCACCCGCTACCATCATATTCGTGAACTTGAACACGCGCTCCGTTAGATTCGTAGGCGCCACACATCACGATGTAATTGCCATCAGGAGACCATGCTATCGCATTTACCGAATCAGGAGGGCTTGAAATTGATGCTATAGTAGCCCCAGTGGAAATTTCCGAAATGTACCAATCACCTTCACTTCCCACTGCGATAAAGTTACTATCTGGTGAGAATGCCGTATCATAGAATCGATCTTCTCCTCCAGGATTTATTCCCGAACTGAAAAAGTTCCCAGTAGAGGTATTGATGAATGAAACAATTCCATTAGTTCCTTGATTTCCAGATCTTCCAATAGATATAGCAAGTAGTGAACTATCTAACGAGAACTCAACATCGTTTACTCTCTCCCCACTGCCAACATCGACGCTAATTGACCCATAGAGGCTAGTCATAGTGTTGGCATCAAAAATGTGCACTGTGTCATCATCAACACCAGCAGCCACTAAATTGCTGTTAGGCGAAAATGCCACAGAATTTATTTCAGAGCCAAGATTAGCAGATCTAACGTTGACAAAGGTTGATGAATTCCATATCCTTGCAAAACCGTCATCAGCCCCGGTGACTAAACTATAACCGTCACCAGAATATTCAATGTCATTATAATCTTGATTTGAATTTAGAATTTGTTCTGTTTGGAAGTTTGGATTGTTTGTGGTCCAAGGGTCATTTAGGTCTGATGTCCCATCACCGTCAAAATCTGGGCAACCCGTTTTGTCTACAGTTGAGGTTCCAGAGGACCATTTACAGTCATCTGTGGCATCACTTATGCCGTCACCATCTGAGTCTGCTGAAACAGTAATCGGCATTGTTGCCAAGACAAGTATGGACAGCACCAACAGTGTTGTTTTGGCTGAACCCATGCCATTCCCATCATTATTAGAATAAAGGAATTATGGTTATTTTGCTCTTACATCAAACTATCAAAATGCCAAAACCGCTTAGTTGTAGTAACCAGTGGATTAACTGTGAGCGCAGAAGTTTCCAAGGTCAATGTCCCAGTACAAGACCGCGTAATGCTCCATTTGTTTGAAAACAACGAACAAGCCGACAGATACCTTGTTGGACCCGAATTAACCAGGCCAGGTATTGCTGAATCGTGTGCTCTCCACCCGCCTAATGTTAGCCGCACCATGCGCGAGTTATTGCGCAAAGAGTTGGTCTCTGAGCATACTAGAAACGTCAAAGGCGAAGATCGGCGCCAGAAAACTTGGCAATTAACCGATGAAGGGAGAACATCAGTGAAGTCGATAATCAAACGCCTGTCATCTATTTCTATTGTGATAAGGGATAATTCAGGCGAATTGCTCGAATTAGAGGCATCTGAAGTTCCTAAACGTTTAGACGCGAATATATCATTATTGCAAATTTTGATGCATGCACAACACGAAGGAGTGTTAACTTACGGTGACATAAGGTTCGGCGTAATAAGAAAATCAAAGTCATCAGAAAACCCTCCACCTGGTCGCCTAAAAGCACTTACTGGTGCTCATGCAACATATAACAACAAGCCACCAAAAACTCGATTTGTCCACGGCAGAGAAAGTCAAATTGATGAATTAAATGATTGGTTTGGAGAAAGAAAACCGTGCATGGTGATTCACGGAATTGCGGGTATTGGCAAGTCAACCTTAGTTGCTCACTGGCTAAATGGTCAATTAGAACAAAGTCCAAACCTCTCGGTTTGTTGGTATCCTTGTCAGCCTTGGGATACACCGCTTGGGTTGGCAACTAGCCTTTTGCATAGATTTGGTATCGATGAGAAACATGACCCTTACAATTTAATCGAAACCCTCCCGCTAAATCCTGGAGGAATCGTCGACGTTGATACTTGGCGTCGAAGATTACTGGCCTACTTGACCGACGCCAGAACTATTCGGGAGCGTTTTAAAACAGCCTCTGGAGGCCCGCCGCCATATTGGCTAATCGTACTGGATGACGTACATCACATCGAAAGCGAGGCGGCAAAATTACTGGGAGCATTATTGCAAATCTCAAAATCTTCCCCACTTCGAATTGTTATGATTTCACGAACTAGGCCAACTGTTTATGATCGAAGAGACGTACACACCAGGGAAATAGTTACTGAACACTCACTGCAGGGTCTATCAAAAGAAGAAATGCAAAATTGGTTATCTAAGATTGATGTCGATGAGGACTTTGAATCGGTGTTTGAGAAAACTGGAGGGCATCCGTTAGCATTGGAATTATTCGAATTATACGGTCAATCTTTACATGTCGATTGGTTACAATTCCTTGATGATGAGATTTTATTCAAATTACCCGACAATGAAAGACAACTGCTAACTAACCTAGCCAGTTATGATAAGCCGGTAAGCTGGGAATTATTGGCTGCTCAATCAGGTTGGACTGGACCGCCACCTAAAGTCCTGATTTCCCACGGTATATTGATCGAAATGTCAGAAGGCATGTGGCTTCATGAGGCACTTAAAGAGCGTCTACTTAGAGATATTCAATAAGATTAGAAATCATCAGCAGTCATGTGTTGGTCAATCCAACTCAGCAAGGCTGGCTTTGGCATTGCACCGCTTTGTTTTGACACGACTTTACCGTTGTGGTACAAGAATAACGCAGGGATTCCTCTGACTCCAAGTTTTCCAGCGTTGGCAGGACTTGAATCGGTATCGACTTTAGCGATCAGTATCTCCCTTTCACTTGCGACTTGTTCTAAGACAGGAGCTATTGCTTTACAAGGTCCACACCAAGGAGCCCAGAAGTCTACTAGTACCCACTCACTATCATTCACTGAATTTTCATACTCGGAATCGCTGACTGCCCTTACTTCGCCCATGGTCTCACTATGTATCCGTGAATATCGAGCATTAAGAGACTTTGTGCTGAATTTTTTACAATCCTAGGCACAATGCTCATGAGAATCCGTTGTTTGGCTCATCATGTTCTGCTATGATAATTGCACCAAGTATCCTTACCGCTGACCTATCGAATCTAGCAGTTTCATGTCAAGAAGCAATTGATGCAGGCATTGACGTTCTGCATTTAGACGTGATGGACGGAAATTTCGTCCCAAACATGACTTTCGGTCCACCGGTAATTAAATCTCTTCGCGCGGCACTTGGCAACAATGTTCATTTTGATGCCCATCTTATGATCAGCAATGCAGAGGAATGCTACATGGACTACATCAATGCAGGATGCAACCACATATCAGTCCACGTAGAAGCAACAACTCATCTGCACAGGTTGATAATGGCAATTAGAGACGGGGGCGCTACTGCCGGTGTCGTGCTAAATCCTGCTACTTCAATCGAAACAATAACAGAAATTCTACCAGACCTCGACCTTGTTTTGATAATGAGCGTTAATCCAGGCTTTGGTGGCCAATCATTCATCGCTTCTGTCGAGGGCAAAATTAGACGACTCAAGTCAATGATTGATCAACAAGTTGCTAATGGTGGCAGGCCGGTACAGATACAGATAGATGGCGGGATAAAAGCCCACAACATTGCTATGGTTGCCGAATGGGGCGTTGAAAATTGCGTGGTTGGCTCAGGGCTTTTCAACAAGCAAGCCTCAGTCAAAGAAAACCTCCAAGTCCTAAAAACAGCCCTTGAAGTATAATCCAATGTAGGTGGCAGTGTGCGTATCTTAGTAGTGTCACTGCTATTTCCCTTGCCAACAAACGTTGCGCGTGGTACATTTGTCAGCGATAATGTTCAATTGTTAGAATCGTTGGGGCATGAAATAAAAGTGGTAAATCCACTACCTAGAATGCTGAAGTATCAAGAATCTAGTAGATCAACATTAACCGGAGTATCAAGGGCGCCAAAACAATTCACCCACGGTGATACGCAAGTCATAACTCCAAGGTTCTGGGGACTGCCCGGACATCCATACCCATCCATAACCATACGAAGTATGAAGCGAATTACGAAAAAAGTTGAGTCCTGGTTAGGCGACTGGTCTCCAGACATAATCATCTGCCACACTATGTGGCCTGCAGGAGATTTAGCTTCTAAGTTGGCAAAACAGCTAGGAATTCCTTGGGTGGGAATTGTTCACGGGCATGATTTTGATGTTGGCCTTGAAGACAAAAACCTCTCCAGCCAAATCATTCGGTTAGTCAATGATTGTGACCACTTAGTTACGGTTTCTTCCCGGCTTCACAGCATTGCTGAAGGCTTGGATAAAACAGCATCATCGGTTATTAGTTGCCATACCGCAGTGGAAGATGAATGGTTGACTAAACCTAAAAAGTGGCAAGGTAGATGGCGTAAAAGTAAACTTGATATTTTGTTTCCAGCCGACCCAAGAAGACGAGAAAAAAATCATTTCCTAGCCCTACAAACCGGAGAAGAGTTAGAAAATCGTGGCTGGGTTGTCGGCATTACAACGCTACGCCAACAACCAAGAACAATAGTTTGGGACAGAATGCTAGTTGCTAACTTGACATTGATTACCTCGACACGAGAATCAGGCCCCTTGGTCGCTAGAGAATCACTAGCCTGCGGGACCCCAGTTGTTTCAGTTAATGTGGGGGAGGTTAGCCAATATTTGTCAGAAACAAGTTTAGTTGAACAATACGATCCGGTAAAATTAGCCGATGCATGTGAGGATGCCTTGCAGACAGATTGGAGTGACGGATTCAAGATACCAAACGAGTTTTCTACTGAGGAAATCAGTAAACGTTGGTCTTCATTACTTGCCAACCTCTCGGAGTAAACATAAACAAAGCAATTCCACTCAATGCAAGTATTGAATTTGTCGCAAAACCATAGCATGAAATTGCTGCAAGTATAATACTAGACATAAATTCGATTCTTCTTGGATAAACTAAGTCCCACAGTCTAGCCAGATGTAGTGATGAAAACAACAAAAATGCCGATGAGGTTGTTGATGCGATTGCTGCTGCATAAAGTCCGTATTTTTTGGAATCCGCAAAATAGCCAATTAATACAAACCCAATAATTGTTGCAAACATCACCACACATCCGATAAAAAGAGTAAATTTCCACGGGTTCTTACCCGCTTGTAATGCAGTATAACTCGGTGTTGCTACCAAAGTAAAACACCATCCTAGTAGTAATATCATGAATAGTTGAACCGCTGAAGCCCCAATACTACCATCGGTGTACTGTTGTGGAAAAGCGCTTGGTAGTATGAATGTGATTAACAATGCGCCACCAAATAATCCAACCGGTAATAGGCCAAAACACAGGTCAAGGGATTTGTTTATGACACTTTCAAAGCGGTATTTTTCGTGTCTGAAAGAACCAAGTATTGGCAGCAGTGCAGCTCTCATTGCTTGTGGAACAACTAAACCAGCAAGCCAAGCGATTTGTGCTACATGAAATAATGCTGCACTCTCAACACCCATTGTCCCTGCAACAATGAACTTCTCAATCCTAACCACATAAGGCAGTACTCCAAGGGTTATGGCAAACGGTAAAGATTGCAATAACAAAGATTTGTTATCAATCCATGATTCTCCTAAAGTAGACCAATCGCTAACTTGAACCGAACTCTGCAAGTATAATTTAGCAAATAAAATTGCCGTAATTAATCCCACCAAAGCGCCTATTAGGAACGCTAAAGCATAACTTCCCACAGAATTAACCCCAAAATAGTATAGAAGCAAATAACCGCTCATAGTTACCAAGCGTTCCAAAACCTTGCTCCAAGCCTCCAGTGATGCAAATCCTGCCGCTCTTAGCCCAGATCTTGGTGCGTAACTAAAAATGTGCGCTAAAGCAATAGTCATACAAATTATTACCACGGGTAGGTACTGTGACCAATCATTGAAGGTGATTGAAATACCAATTATAGCAATTGCAATGAACGGCATCATACAATAGAATTGTATTCGATATATCCGCCAAATCGCTGGCCATATCTTGTCCACGGATTTCGCACCATCACGGGCTAGGATGGTTGGAAGGCCCAAATCAATAATCAAAAACGTGGTAGCAAAAATATCCAAAGCAATAATGAAGATTCCATAATCTTCGGTAATCAATGCTCTAGTCAGCACTATTTGGCCAACTAAGGCTAAGAAAACCGCGATGATATCTGCGCCAATTAGCCAACTAGAATCCCTCCCCATATTCAGTTCACGGCCTTGATGGCTGGGTACTGACTCGGTCATATCTATGCCTAGACACGCTTCATTTCAAGCATCCTCTAAACCACATGTTCAAATGATGGTTTTGCAAGGGCCGTATAAGGTGCGAGTATGGTCGATGCTAGTTGGGTTGAATCTGAAGTTCTCAAAGCAGTGCCCAATGCGGTTGTGGAAGTAATCGACCTTCACGGCTCAGGTGACCATTTTCATGTCCGAATAATCACTGAGGATTTTGAAGGAATGAGGCCGCTGCAAAGACAACGTCAAGTGTTGGCAGTCATGAAGCAACATATCCCGCACCCGGTTCATGCATTAGACCTGAAGTGTATGACACCTAAGCAAGCTGAAACAGCTGGAGACACTGCGTTTGACCCCCATGGTGGTGGACGAGGCGTACATATCAGGCGAATTCAAAAAAATAAAGAGTGAGAAAAATGGATTGGACAGAAGAAGAATTACAAGCAATAGTAGACGAACATTCCTTGGTATTGTTCATGAAAGGAACACCAAATGAACCACAATGTGGTTTTTCAAATCGCGCTGCACAAGTGCTTCAACAACTTGGAGAACCATTTGCGGCAGTCAACATCTTAGAAGACCGTAGAGCGATCCCGGCTGTTTGCAGTTGGGCAGATTTTCCTACCATGCCGCAAGTTTATGTTCATGGTGAATTAATTGGCGGGTCTGACATTGCTCTTGAGATGCTACAAGATGGCAGTCTAAGAGAAATGTTTGATGCTGGGCGCAGTGCTTGATTAGTCTAACAAATCAATAATTCCGCTAACTTCGGCTGATTTTGAAATAGTCATCCACGGAGTAATAGTCGAACACTTGACCTCAGACTTCATCCTTTCAACTCCCCCACCGCTGATGTTTAACACTGTACAATCATCTGAGTTAATCTCACCCGTTTCTAAAGCCTGTATCAGACTTGCAAATGCAACGCCGCCTGGCGTCATAATATCGATACCTTCCGTTTGTTCAAACAACTCTTTAGCAGCCATAGCAGCCTCTTTTGCTACAACATAGGTCTGTCCATTAGACTGTTCTAGAATATCATGAACACCTCCTTTTACGCCATATGCAGGTGATTTATTGAGCAGGTAATCTGAGTAAACAGTTACTTCTTCATCCGGGAAATCAGCCTTGATTAAGTGATCCCTTTTGGCTTGCCAAGCATTGTGAATTGGACTATGTTCCAAATTTTGGCTGACATGCTGCCTTGGTGGTGGCCCATCAAAGAAGCCAGCATCAATGGCCCTAACCGCCATTTCATGAACGCCAATTGGGCCGGGTCCCCCACCAATACCCTGGAAATAATGTTGCGGCATTGCTCCAATCGTGAAAGCCGCATCAAGTATCAATGAACCAATACCGTCTCTTCTGGCAACATTATGAACACTACCTTCCATTTGCCAATTATCAAGATGCTTAGCTAATTTTTTGGAAAACACCTTGGCATCATAGTAATCACCATCTTCTAAAACAATCAGTTTCACTGAATCGGTTGGATGGCCATCAGGTACATACAACCGCTTAGCATGTAGATGGCTGACAACAATAATGATGAGCACATTATACAATCCACAAAAATGAGCAAAAGCCCGGGCAGTATTTCCCGCACTAGCACAAATTAATCCTTCACAGTTTTTTTCTTTCAGGCGAATTAAAGTTGGAACCGCCTCCATATCCTTGAATGAACCAGTTGGACAAAGGCCATTCTTCTCCGGCCAGTAGCCGTGAAAGGTAACCCACAGATTACTCATACCAATCGCTTTGCCAAGTGCTTCGGCCTGGTAGGTTTGAGTCCCCACATCAAGGTCAGAGATTTCATAATTTGGCATCCAGTCATGAAATTTCATCATCCCGTTGCGCCCGTGATTTACCGTTAAATCATTATGATAAATCGTTCTTAGTAAAGCACCATCAGTATAATGTAAGGTGTAGTTATCGTCAACTAAATCTTTGGTAGTTAGGCATTGTAAAGTATATTTTTCATTCAATTAAATCGATCCTATGTGGTTGATTGGTAATATATTATTTAATCAATAGTAAATGATTCCAATCAAACGAACCTGCGAGACTCGGCTTAAGACTGTTCTCGAGGAAACACAAGACGGAGTCCAATACTTACACAGGTTTTCCCACGGCATGAGTTTGCCAGCCCATTGTTTCAAGTTCAGACAAATTTAGCACTCTTCTACCGTCATAGAGTAACGGAGTACGCATATTTTCCAGTAATGATTGCCAATCCAAATCAACACATGCTTTGTGAGCAGTAACTAGTACTGCAATATCGTAGTCTTGAGCACCATTTATGTCTTCAACTACGGTAACTCCTTCAGGATAATCAGTAGACTCTATATGCGGGTCCCACGCTCCAACTTGAATGCCTTTTGACATCAATGTCTGAGCCAGTGGTTCAGCAGGAGTTTCTCGGGGGTCACCAACTTCGGCTTTGTATGACCAGCCCAAAAGCAGAACTTTTGCTTCACCAGCAGGAACTCCAGCATTCCACATTAAATCACTTAGCACACCAGCAACATGGCTTGGCATTGAGCGATTAACCGCACGAGCAGCAGTAATCAGTCCAGCAGGTACACCAACATCAGCAGCTCGCTGAATCATGTAATATGGATCAACTGGAATACAATGCCCACCTACTCCAACTCCAGGGGTATATCGATGGAAATTCCATTTTGTTGCCGCTGCAGAAAGGACATCTTCAACATCAACATCCAAAGCAGGGAAAATTCTAGCAAGTTCATTGACTAGTGCAATATTGATATCACGCTGAACATTTTCAATTACTTTTGCCGCCTCAGCAACTTCTAATTTGCCAACATAACGAACGTCTTCAGTGGTTAGTTTGCTGTATAGTGATACTAATGCTTCACCGACTTCAGGATTAGTACACCCAATTACACGAGCAACTTGGCGCACTCCGTGAGCAGGATCCCCGGGATTGAACCTTTCAGGACAATAAGCAATTTCAACGTCCTCTCCAATAACAAGTCCTAATTCTTCGATAATAGGATTCCATGTTTGAGCAGTAACTCCCGGATAAACCGTTGACTCAAGTACAACAATTGTATTCGAGCCCTTTTTTATTGCTTGAAATACATCTCTTCCAGCACCTGCTACGTAAGACAAATCAGGCTTGAGGTCATGAGTAATTGGTGTTGGAACGGTAACTAAAACCACATCACAGTTTGGCACAGCTTCTGC
>QXXX01000056.1 GCA_009887195.1 Candidatus Poseidoniales archaeon
GCAGCGAATCCGGCCTTGGTAAGAGACATGATTCCATCTATAGCTAGTCCAGTTGCGCCAACCACTTGTGGCTGGAATGGAATATTGGTGGTGGTTACTTCAGTATCACAAGGAGTTGCTGTGTCTTCAGCACAAGTATATACCTTGGATTCACTGTATGTCATTGTTCCAGCAGACTTATTGAAGTCAATTATTTCACGTGTATAGGTAATATCGTAGTCGAATGGACCTACTTTTTCGTACACTGGGTCTGCTGCACCAGGATTGGTTAGGTTCCAAGCGTAATAACTACGCTCACCGGTATCTGTTGCCCAATCTGCTTCTGCTTCTGTACAATCATCGTTTGCACAGGCAGTATCAGTCGGGAATGTTTCAAAATTCTCGTCTACGGCGTCTTCTACAGCGCCTGTGGATAGCACAGACAGTGGGGCACTCAAAATCAAAAATGCCAAGGCGGCACCAAGCATTACTTTACTATTCGATAGCATACTCATATTCTCTTGTACAAACATCAAGGTGTTAAAGATTACACTTAATGTAACTCAAATTATAAAGAAATAACCAAAAATTTACAATTCGATTAACTGATTTTGAGTTTTTTGTCTTCACTAAGTGTAAAAAAGGAAGTTAGTTTCGGTTGTGTTATCGAGTGATGTTATGCCAAATCCTGTTCAACATATTTCCAAAGATTCTATCACTGAAATAAAAAATAAGATTGAAGATACTATTCAGAACGGCATCTCGATTAGAAAAGCACTAGCAGATTATTCTAACAGTGATGCATATGATATCAACTGGGAAGTTCAAGCAGCAGTAGAAGCGTTACAAGTATTTGGCTCGAGATGGACTATTGAAATTCTTTCAACCCTATACATTGCTGGGCCAAGGAGATTCAACGAAATGAAATCACTGCTAGAAGGCATCTCTTCTAGGACTCTTTCTGATAAACTAACCTTACTGGCTGAGGAAGGATTAATCCTGCGTAATGTCGATGCGGGCCCACCAGTGAGAGTTTCTTACGCACTTAGCGAACACGGGGTCATGTGTGGAAGATTGCTTTCACCGCTTGTTGCTCACTTGAAGCTCCATTCTGGGTCTGTTCAATGATTCACCTGGTGGATGGTTTAACTAAGGAGAACACCAACCTCCTCTCATGCCTCTAATAGCCCAGTGGGTAAGACAGCGCCCTTGGTTGGCTGCTGGAATTGCCGGAGCTGCAGGAGGGTTTGCTGGAGTGGCAAGCGGTATGGCAGCGGCGGCAAGTGCTGTTGGAGCACTGGCATTTGGCGGAATTTCTACCAAGAATAGAAATTCAGAGCACCCTCTACGTCGAAGAATTCTTTCGACATTAGAAAAGCATCCTGGTCTTTGCTATCGTGAATTACAATCTACTTTAGCAACGGCAAATGGCACACTACGCCATCATCTAGACGTGCTTCAGACACGTAAGAGCATCACGGTAATGCCCGTCAACGGCCGCACCTGTTATTTTGCCGGTGCACCTAGCCAAGTAGAGGTACTCAAAGGGATCGCAGTTACTGAACAACGCGCCGCTTCCGCTCTACCAATTGGCTTATCCTTAGTTCAAAGATTGATTATTGAAGATGTGGTTAAAGAAGGAGTTCCTCGTTCTCAAGCCCAACTTGCTAGACGCATAGGTCGAACCAGAGCAACTGTTCACTCAGCAGTCAAGGTACTCAGGCGCAGAGGAATTCTACGAGAAGACCGCATAGAATTAATGCCGCATATTGACATGAATATTGAATGGCATGGCACGCATGGTGTTGACTATGAGTGGCTTGATGAACGCCGATAGACCGGAACTGTGTTATTTTTCGCCTCTCAAGCGGCATTTAATGCATAGAATTCAAAGACCTTCGGCATAGCCTGCAGTTTGAGCATCATGTTCAAAGTCAGAGTTCAAGAGATCTCATTACCAACCAGTGACCGAGACTTAGACAGTTTGGTAACTTGGTTTATCGATACCTTGTGCTTGGTTAGAAAGCGTGGTGACGATATGGCTGACCACGGTATTGCTGGACCGGTTCATCGGCTACTACGCGATTACTTATTTGCTCAACCTGAAATCGGTTGGGATGCACAAATGCTAGCAGATGAATTAGCACTAACTCCTGCTTCGCTAAACCATCATCTAACTAGATTGGTTCAGTCGGGAATTATCGGTTATACCAATGAAGGGAAAGGTTGGCGTAGATATTACTTACGGGGTGGTTCATTGTCCAAAGCAATCGAATTGTTTACCACTCAATCTAGCACTATTGTCGGTCAACGTCTTGAGTTAATCGAGACTTATTGGGGGCGAGAGAATCCAAGATTAATTCTAGAGTTGCCGGAAAAAGACAGTCCGCCATTGACTGTTGGAATTGTTGACCATCGTCCATTACAGGCTGAAACTGAGGAAAGTCAATTATCCCAGTGGATGGGCGATTTTGGATTACTTGGCGAGCGTCCTGGCAAAGAAGCCAAAGCAGATTCAAAGTCAGTACAATTATTCCAACTACTGCTGACTAGAGATTCACCACTTTCCCTTGATGAGGCTACAGAATTACTTGGCGGACCCAAGGCTCGTATCGGACGAATAATGGAGCGATTTCGCAGCAGTGGCATGGTAGAGAGGGTTCCAAGAACCGACCGCTTAGGCGTCTCATTGTGGACGGCAATGACTACCCAACATCAGCGCAGAGGCGAGGATTGGATGCTTAAGAAAGGTGGATTTCAGCGCATACTTAGTGCCAAACAACAATCAAATCTACTCATGAAATTGAAGAAAGGTAAGTTGAATGTTGATGAGGTTGTTGAGGAAATGAACAGTGTTGATCCTCAACAACAGATGCTGTTACTGAATTTACTGGGTGGTAGATTACCTCTAGGTCACAGGATGAATGGTGAAGATGCTGCTCAAGTAATACGTAATGTACAAGATTCTTTAGATAGGGTACTTAGAAGAATGCGCAGAGTTGCTGAAATGCTCGAATCTGAGTTATCTTGACAATTTATGCCAACCATTGAAAAATAATCGCCTTGACCAAGGTATGATGAGCGACTTAATCGGTCAGAAATTTGGCGAATGGGATGGCGGAGAACGACCGTTATTTCTCGCCCCAATGTCTGGAGTTACCGACCTACCTTTTCGCTTGTTAGCCAAAGACTGCGGCGCTGATGTCACAATAACTGAGTTTACCAATAGTACTGCGCTAAGCAGGGAGGCTGCAGTATCTTGGCGAAAAATGGAATCTCATGAAACTGAAGTGCCGTT
The DNA here is from genome assembly GCA_009887195.1 of Candidatus Poseidoniales archaeon. Lineage (GTDB taxonomy): Archaea > Thermoplasmatota > Poseidoniia > Poseidoniales > Poseidoniaceae > MGIIa-L1. The sequence continues at coordinate 3,278 of QXXX01000056.1, forward strand.
TATTCCACAAATATTTGGCGGCAATGCAGATGACATGGTGACTGCCGCGGAAATGTTAGCGCCAAGTTGTGATATTATCGATCTAAACTTTGGTTGTCCAGCCCCTAAGGTGACTAAGATTTGTGCTGGTGCAGCACTGATGGGCCAGCCGGATGATCTGGTGTCTATGGTAAGTGGGATAATCGATAATGTCGAGGTCCCAGTAACGGCAAAAATGCGGCTTGGCACTGGTGCTAATCAGCATAATGCAATAGAAATTTGTCAACGCTTAGAGGATGTAGGGACCAGCCGATTATGTGTTCACGGCAGGACATTGAAACAACGTTATTCTGGTCAAGCTGATTGGGATTATATCAAACAAGTCGTTGATTCTGTTGAAGTTCCAGTAGTTGCTAATGGTGATGTAGTGGACGCTAAAAGTGCCGCTGACTGCTTGACTGTAACTAATGCCTCGGGATTGATGATTGGGCGTGGAGCAATCGGTAGACCTGCAATGTTTGGTGAAATGAAGGTTGGACTGGGTTGGATGGAAGAAACTGATTTACCTTGGGTAAAAGCCAATGACCAATGGTTTGAGTTTGATGAAACTGGCAAAGCCTTTGCCACTAGAAAATGGTGTTGGGACCGTTACATCGAATTATCTCACGCTACTGTTGGGATTCAAGCAAGGTGGATGCAAAGACATGCTGTAGCATTCACAAAAGGCCTACCTGGTGGAAAAAAAATCCGCTCAATAATGCATGATATGCCAACTCCTGAAGATTTTGCCCAAGCGATAAGTGAATTTTTGATTGGAAAAGTCGACACAAACTGAGAATCATTTTTGTGTAGTAATATATATTCTAATTTGAAAATAGAATAGTATTGTTGTCATTACGGCAAGCCATATGAGGTCATCGGAAGGATTGTGGAGAGTAGACGAGCCTAGTTACCATCGGTCATGGGAAGATATTGAAGAAATTCTTGACTCGGCAATCAATGAAATGAATGCGCAACGAGCAAAGTTCAAACTACGTCAAGTAACTGGTCCTCGAGAGGCAAAATATAGAGCATTGATGAAGTATCAACGGGCTAAAGGCATAGTTGACTCATTGAGATGGGTTATTGGTGTTCGTGGTCAGAAATCCCCGCTTGAGGAAGGCCTTGGCTATTAAATTAGATATTTGTTGGCAATAATGCCTGCTAAACGGTGTGCTTAGTCAATCCCATGTTGCTAACTAATCAAAGATAATCACTGCATTAAATACCTTTACAGTGGGTATTGAATGAATTTGGTCAAAACCGAATAAAGTTAATTTACGACTATGTTAGGCTTGAAATTATGTCGAGCGGGAAATTATTTTTGACGGTGTAAATGAGGATAATTGAATGATATCAGATGTGAAGACGTTTTTTGCCATCAGCCTCTTTCTTTTCGCACCACTTTCAGGTTGCTTCGGGGAAGTGGTCAATGAAGCATCAATCGACGATCAACAATCCAGTGAAACTGACATTTTTTCAATTCATTGTGAGGAATACGATGGGCTTGAGAGATGCTGGAAACTTCTTCTTCCAAACAGCGTTCAGAGTGATACCTTGGTTCCACTTGTAGTCGACATTCATGGCTATACACAAGATATGAATCGGCATAGCAATACCACAGATTTTGCCAATATTGCCATCGAAGAAGGATTCATCGTAGCCTATCCAAACGGATATGAAAATTCTTGGAATGCAGGTGATATCTGCTGTGGAATTGCGCATGAGGAGGATGTCGATGACCTCAACTTCATCATAGGTCTGGTTGAGCATTTGATTGAAACACAACCGGTTGATACCGACCGAATATATCTCTCGGGATGGTCAAATGGATGTGGAATGACGCAAATGCTTGTGGTTGAGGCCAGTGAATTATTTGCGGCTGCTGGATGCATGTCGTTCTATCTCATTGCCCCCCCATCTCCAAATTATTCACCGATACCATTCATGGAAGTGCATGGTCTGCTCGACGATCTGATCATGTACGGAAATGCTGGTGTATGGTATCCGTTCAATCAAGAATCACAGTGGACAGAGGAAGGAGCGATTCAAAACTTTGAGGATTGGAAGGACATGAATAATTGTTTAGACACGGCTCCCGAAATAATAGCTGCTGAGGAAGATTATGACATTCGAGGGTATTCGAATTGTGAAAACGGAGCAGAAGTTCGTTTAATGACGCTGTTTTATGCTGGACACAATCCCTATGCGAAAGATACTCCAGAGCACCAAATCACTTCTCCAGAGGATCTCATATGGTCGGGTCGGAAAAACCCTACTGGTATTGAATCCACCCGCATTGTTTGGGATTTCATAAGTGGTTTCTCAAAGAATGATATAGAGTAGAATGGCTTTGCTCGTGAATTCCTAAACTCTACCCAAGAGTCCGGTTTCGGATTCTCAGGAAACCAACGAAATTGGTAGATTGAAGAACTAGAGCATTGGGTAGGCAGTGTACTGGGGGACTGAACACCCATTGTACTCCTCCATAATGTCT
>QXXX01000057.1:0-727 GCA_009887195.1 Candidatus Poseidoniales archaeon
CTAGCATCTGCACTCTCAATCCAATCGATATAGGCTGTTGGAGTGTGAAGTAACCATTTATTATTGACGACATCTACTGAACCTTCGACAAAACAGTCATTTATTGCTATGTTTCTTGCTTCACACCATTCATCATCCATTGGTAACAATATGTAGCCCCATGCATGGGCTTCCCAATAAGTAAATGTTGAATCGGTCAAAGCTCCAAAGACATACCAACCTGGGATCATTTTTGTCCGTAGCAAGGAAAAATATGCGTATGCATTGGTTGAACGTCCTTCTGGTAAAGAAGCAGATATGGTTTCTGCGGTGGAAACTACTACCGCATCTTGAGCATTAATTGCATAATCTAGTCTATTTTTGTTGTACCATGTAGCACTGGTGAATTGTGCTGCCTTGGTTCCATCTCCACGGTCGACAATGTCTGAATAAGAACCGCTTCTATCGACACTAATACCGTTTGAGATACCATCTATTCTAGAATCGACTCTGGAGGAAGACCACCAAGAATAAGATGTGCTGGTTAGGGTCACCGCAAAGGTAAACGATGCTCGCTCTCCAGGTTCAAGATTTAATTGAATTTTAACACATATTTCTAGATTACACATATCATCACCAATACCAACACCAGGCCACCAAATTTCGTGACCATCGGAGGTGGTTAATTTATCACTTGGGTCTCTAGCAGGTTCACCGAGTAATGGAATGGCGTATGATATGTCATTGA
>QXXX01000057.1:737-5719 GCA_009887195.1 Candidatus Poseidoniales archaeon
GAGTATATTTTCTTTGACGTATCCTGATTGTCCGGTATTTACTGCGTCGATTGTTTTACCGACTGTGTAAGTGGCTTCTACTGGATATAAGTGGTAGGGAGCGACTGCAAGCTGAATATATTCATTTATTCCAGCCCATTTATTGAATACTATCTCTCTTGCTTGTGGTGATAACATAATAAATGCCACGAGTCCAAGCATAACGACGCTGCGGAATTTGTTTTTTCTTCGTTTCAAAATATTTCTTCTGCGACCTGTGTGGGTTTCAACAACACCAGATTTTGATGGTCTTCGGGTTTTCTTGTAGGTAGTTTCTATGCTACCTTGATTGAATTGTTGCTCAGCAGCAAATTGTTTGGATTTTATGTTTGCTAACACCCTGCCACAGGTATAACAAATTGTGTCACCCGGTAAGGTGGCACTCCTACAATAAGGGCAGTTACCCATGTTACTCGGCTTTGACGGCATTGTATAACGCTTGCCTGCGGATATCCTCCAAAGGCCTTATTTTAGATGAAAACCGTACTAAGGCACAAATAAGCCGATAGATGATAAGTAAGTAGTTATTCACTTTCTTGGGCTTGAGAATTAGTCGCTACACTAGTAGTTGATTTTCTAAATTTTCGCTCTCGAGCTTGTCTTGCCCAAATTTTCCGTAGTTGTTTTTTACCCTCTTTTGGTATCGAATCCCAAATCCAGTTTTCTGACGCTCTATCCGCCATCAACATAACTGGTAGGATAAAAATCCATCCAATTGGGGCAGATAATACGTAAGCAAACATTACCACATATCCACAACGCCACATCGTTGCCCGTAATATTGCTCCCCATTTCTTGCCTACTAGCATTAAGTGCCCTTGGTAGGAGGTAATTATTGCTTCACACCTTGGTGCTAGCAGACAAATCAACAGAATAGAAATAACTAAAATTGGACTGAAATCATACCACTGTAATATGGCAAATATAACCACCATGGCAAACATTCCCCCAATAGCAAGTCCCAGAGCCCATCCGCTGGTCGTTTGTGATGAACCAGAACGGACACGAGTTCTTCTTAGTAGAAAATGAACAATTATTGACATTATTAAGCAGTACAAAATCAAATTAATTGGATTAACCACAGTATCTTGTGTTGCTTCAAATTCAAGATTTGGGAGAATAATATTATTGTGTATTTGTGATGCGTAAAGCCCACCTAGGAGGATTCCCCAGAACACATTGCTCCAAGCAGTTGGCAAATCATAGAAACCAGAATATCGCGTCATTACTCCTCTCCAGCCTAGCGTCATGCCAATTAAGGCGGAAACGCTGGCTAACTGAAATAACAACAATTGGTTTGCCATTATATGACCGTTGAAGTATTAGTTCATGAAATGAGTGTAAGAATGCAGTTCATCCGTTGGATTCAAAGACCTCATGTTATCAGCCACTAACATGGCAAGACTGCTATTGTTCGGAGGCAAGGGTGGTGTTGGCAAAACAACAACCTCTACCGCAACAGCTGTACATCTTGCTGATTGTGGTCTAAAAGTACTGCTTGTTTCTAGTGATCCAGCCCATTCTACTTCAGATTCTTTAGGAGTGGAAATTGGTACTGAACCTACACCAATCGACGGAGTCAATGGGCTATACGGTTTAGAGATGGATCCAGAATCAAAATTATCTAGTTTACTGCCGAAACTGGGAAACATGGTTGATGGAATGAACACTAGTGGTGGCTTACCTGGACTTGGAGGGCTCAGTATGATGTTAGATTCTGGGGCGAAAGAAGAATTTGATGATATTAAGTCAGATGTAAAGACTTCTGAAATGATTTTGCCAGGATTAGATGAGGCACTAGCTTTTGATGAATTACTTAAACACGTAGAAGATCCTAATTGGGATGTTATCGTTTTTGATACTGCGCCTACTGGGCACACTCTAAGATTCCTATCTTTACCAGAAATTATTGAGGCATGGTCAGGCAGGTTACTCAGATTGATGAGAGTTTCTGGGGGTATTAGGTCAATGTTATTTGGCCGTAAAGAAAGCCAAGAAATGAAACAAGAATTAGAAAAATTCAGGAACCGAGTATTACATGTAAGAAGAGTGCTGAGCGACCCTGAACTTACCACTTTCACCCTAGTTACTATTCCCGAAAAAATGGGCGTCAATGAAACAGTGAGAGCTTACAATTCCTTGTTAGAATACAAGTTGCCAGTCAATTCCTGCATAGTCAATCGAGTTACACCCGAGTTTGACCATCCATTTTTAGCCAAGAGGCGGCAAGCAGAACTTACTAGAATTGATGAATTGAAAGAACTATTGGCAGAGGTAGATGTTACATCAATGGAATTATTAGATCAAGAAGTGGTTGGTGTTGACAACCTTAGAATTGTGGCTGAAAAGTTATACGGCTCGATTAACCAAGTTGATGAATCACTCGGTCCTCACGAAGTTGGGGATCTTGTTAAACATCAAATCCACAGGGGCATGCAAAGAGAATTTACCGATGAATTTGAAGTAATTAGGCTTCATTTTCCCGGTATAAAGCGTGAGGAATTATCACTTCGTAGTGATGATGGAGTATTGTATGTAGGGTTAAACGGCCGTGAGCGTTCTGTACCCACAAGCGTCCCAGTTAAGGCAAATCAAGTTGATGCCAAATTAGAAGAAGATGTTCTTAGACTAAACATCCCCCTAATCAAGGAATGAATTCAAAGAGGAAAACCTTGACGGAGTGACATGGCACTCGAAGGTCTCTCGCGTGGAATCTTTCGTTCCCTTGGTTTTCTTAAAAATCGTAGGAAACTCGATGAAGATGAATTGCGTGAGATGACTAGAAGTCTAAGAAGAGCTTTGCAAGAGGCTGATTTTAACGTAAGGCAAACTAAAGAAATCGTTGAACGTATGGAGTCAAAGTTACGTGAAGAGGAGCCAAGGCCTGGTTTGACATTTCAAACACATGCCATGAATATTCTTTATACTGAACTGGTAAGAATTCTTGGTCCTGCTCATGAATTCCAACCCAGGGGGGCAACCCTATTGCTAGTTGGTTTGTATGGTCAAGGTAAAACTACGACCACCGCAAAATTAGCGGAATGGTATCGGAAAAAACATGGACTCAGAGTGGCTGTAATAGAAGCCGACGTTCACCGACCTGGCGCTTATGCTCAATTATCACAGTTACTTGAGGACAGCACAGTTACTGTATATGGTGAGCCAGATAATAAAAATGCCTCAGAAATAGTTCGTAATGGTCTAGCAGAATGCGCTTCAGCAGATTTAGTGATTGTCGATACGGCAGGTAGACATCAATTAGATCAAGAATTAGTTGAGGAGTTAGAAAATATTGCTTCCTTAACAAGGGCTACGGAAAGATGGTTGGTAATTGACGCCCAAGTTGGCCAAGCAGCAGGGCCAGTAGCAGCATCATTCCATCAATTAGCCGGCGTAACCGGAATAGTTGTTACAAAGTTGGATGGTACTGCTAGAGGTGGTGGTGCACTTTCTGCCGTTGCAGCAACTGGTGCACCAATCGTTCACATTGGTGTTGGAGAGAAAGTCTCTGATTTAGAAAAATTCGAATCTGATAGGTTTATTTCAAGATTATTGGGTATGGGAGACATTCAAGGATTAATTGACCTTGCTCCCGAAGATTTAGATGAAGAAGAAGCAATGCGATTGACTCAACGCATGATGAGTGGTCGATTCACCTTGAATGACATGTATAAGCAAATGGAAATGATGTCTAAAGTAGGTACAATTGATAAGTTGATGTCGTTCTTACCAGGGAATATGCTTGGAGGATTAGGAGGTATGTCTAAATCCCAAAAGCATGCTATGCAAGGTAATCTAGACCGCTACCGTACAATAATGGATAGTATGACTGCTTGGGAGAAAAATGAACCAGCTAAAATAAAGGCGGACAGAATCAAGCGTATTGCCCGTGGCTCGGGGGTCCGTGAAAAAGATGTTAGAGAATTAATTGGTCAATGGAACCGCTCTAGAAAGATGATGAAAGGTATGGGCGGGAATAGGAAACTCAACAAACAAATGCGTAAGATGATGAAAGAAGGGGATATGGATATTGACCCATCATCTTTTGGTATGTAAATTAATCATCCAACGGTGGCAAATCTGGAATATCCTTTGAATTAGCGGCTTTTTCCGCTTCTTTGGCAGCCAATGCTGCTTCCTCTTCAGCAAGTTTAGCGTTTTTCTCTGCCAATTTTTCAGCTGCATCTCGTTCAGACATCATTCTTACTTTTTCTATTTCAGCATCGATTTTTGCTTGCTCTAGTCGACGCTCTTCTTCAGCAATTCTTCTTGCTTCATCCACTTCAGCATCGATTTTTGCTTGCTCAGCCAAAAGATCTTCATTAGTGATTCTAATTGCTTCGTCTACCATCTTCTGATGTGCTTCCTTAACTATCCGTAATTTTTCATCTTCCTCGAGTTTAATTTTGTCTTGGATTTCCTTGATCCTAGCCTCTTCTTCACCTCTAATTCTAGCCTCTTCCTCGGCTTTAATCTTGGCTTCTTGTTCAACTTTCATACTAGCCTCGATTTCGGCTTTGATTCTAGCATCTTCTTCATCTTTGATTCTAGCCTCTTCCATTAGCCTAGCATTTTCTTCAGATTTTAATCTAGTTTCTTCTTCTAACTTAGCAATTTCTTCAGCTTGCAATCTTGCAGCTTCTTCTATGCGAATTTTTTCTTCAGCTTCCTTTCGAGCATTTTCTTCAGCTAAAATTCTTCCCTGGGCTTCTGCCATTAACCGCTCTTCAACTTCAATTTGGGCCTTGAGTTCTGCTTCTGCTTTGGCTTTTGCTTCAGCATCTGCCTTTTCTTTGGTAATTGCTTCGGCTTTGGCTTTTTGTTCAGCCTCTTTTCTTAGTCTTACTTTAATGGCCAATTCCTGTCTAAGTTGTTCTTCCTCTTCCAATCGTTTGGTTAACCCAAATCTGTCCATTATTATGTTATAGATGGCAGTATAATCC
>QXXX01000057.1:5729-7978 GCA_009887195.1 Candidatus Poseidoniales archaeon
AATTGCGTTGTGCAGGAACTAGTTGTCCATCTGCAGTAATAAAGTTTTGAACTTCGGTCAAAATTTCCGTTAATTTCAGTACTTCACTCATGTTGAACCCTCACTCTTGCTCAATATGTCTTGGCCAATATTACTCTACGCTTAGTCATTTTGCCGGTCATGTGACATGGTAATTCTGTGTTATAGTCTTCTGTAGAATCTCCTAAGAATGTCAACCCAGTTGCTTTTTCAATAATTTCTGCATGAGCGTCAGTCCCTTCAAATGGCATTTGGTAAATCTTACCATCTTTCACTTCCCCCTCCATAGACCAACTTCCGCTTTCTTCAGTGAACTTTGGTAATTCATTAATCACTCCATTCATGTGTGCTGATGAGCGTTTTCTAAGTTCATCAGATATTTCAGATAATTTTTCCCGGCATAATTCAGCGATATTATCCATTGCCAGTGGTTCTTTTCCACCAGTCCTTAAAGCGGCAAATGCTGTTCCTTGGGCGATGTCCCTGGGTCCAATATCTAATCTAAGTGGGACTCCTTTTATTTCCCAATCATAATATTTTTGACCGGCATGGATATCTCTTGAATCAACTTTAACCCGAAGTCCTGAATTACGTAAGATAGTTGCAATCTTATTTGCTTCACCGATAGTATCGACTTCTGAGTTTTTCCTAATCATTGGGCATATTACTACTTGGAAAGGTGCTACATCTGGTGGCATGATCAAACCATTTTCATCACCGTGCATCCCAACTATTGCCCCAAGTAACCTTTCAGACATTCCATAAGTTGTTTGATGACAATATTCTTGTTTTGCCTCCTTGTTTTCATATTTTATATCAAATGCTTTTGCCCATTGGTCTCTATAATGGTGGCATGAAGCAACTTGTAATGTTCTTCCATTGGGCATTATAGCGTCAATTCCAATGGTATACCAAGCGCCAGGGAATGTATCCCAAATTGGTCGTTTTGCTTTGATGATTGGCAAACATAATTTATGCATCAAATTATCAACGATTTCTAAATCCTCAGCAATTTGTCTTGTTGCACAATCTTCGTCAGCATGAGCGGTATGGGCTTCAAAGAAATGTATTTCTCTTACTCGAATAAAAGATCGTGTTTGTTTTGTTTCATACCTAAATGTGTTAACCATTTGATATATTTTCATTGGCAAATCTTTGTGAGATCTTATCCATAGTGGAAACATGGTATACATTGCAGTTTCAGATGTTGGCCTAAGAAACATAGGTACATCTAACTCATTTTCACCTGCATGTTTTACCCAATAGACCTCTTTCTTGAAGCCACCTTCCTCTTCTTCATCACGCAGTTCGTCTGGGTCCACACCCTCTTCTCGAGCACGTTTGAGTTTAGCGACAAGGCTATTTTCCTTGTCAAGTAAATTTTCAGGAATTAGTAGTGGGAAATTAACTTCTTCATGTTCTGTACGTTCCATTTCACTATGAGTTAAACGATCAATTAGTTTCATCGTTTTCCAGCCATATGGCCGCCATACGTCCATACCCTTGATTGGGTAACGTTTGTCAACTAAGTCCGAGGCTTCGACTATGAACGGGTACCATTCGTTGAAATTATCAACTTTCGAGGGTATTCCTCGCTTCGCCTTAGCAGGACCTTTGCTCATAGTGTTAAGTCGGTGGTTTATCACTCATGAAGATGTTGATTCATCACGGCTAGATTTTCTTGTTATCCCATAGATGGCAACTATTGCGGCAAGACACCATACAACTTCGAGAATCAAAAAGGCCCACTCCTCGACTAAAAATGCTCTAATACCCAATAATCCAGAACCTGTTGCCATCATTAAAAGATATATCCCATTTTTACTATCAAGTATGTCTCTTGTTTCTAGGATAAAGGCTCCAAGAATCAATAGCATACCGCCATAGGCTATAGCCTCGGATAACAGTCCATCAGGTGACATTTTAATCACTTTCTTTTGAGGGCAAAAATAATTATACCTATCAGTCCAATAAGGGCTACTAAGTCAGGTATTCCTATTCCTCCAGCTTCGCCTCCAAGACCACTCATATCTTCTGAAATTAAAGAATATGACCAGCCATCAGATTCCCCAAATTTATAGAAATCCATGAGGTTAATCCTAGTTTGACCGTCTCCTCGACATGAACCAATTTCACATGAAGATTCAAATAATGATGAAAACATGCCAAATAAGTTTAATAAGACAAATAATAATCCCGAAACGGATAATATTACGAGCGGAGACAATTTA
>QXXX01000057.1:7988-8648 GCA_009887195.1 Candidatus Poseidoniales archaeon
CTAAATGTGGTAAATCCGGCAAAGGTGCTGCTGCAGGTTCTATCACTTCCACCATCAGACTAGGAGTTTGACCAAACTGCTGTGGTTGTTGCTCTAAGCCACCGATTTGGTTTTCCATATCTCTGGCTTTCACAGGTTTAACATTGGCAATTTTAATACCATATAGACGGTCTGCAAGGCTCACCAATGCAGCATCTTCCGCAATATCAGATGCTTCTAAGTCACCATCTAGTAACTTTTTCAAGCGTTCTTTGACATCGCTCATGAGTATTCCCCGGTAAACCTATGTGGACACTTCTTATTCAATAATTCTCTTATTGAATAATTATGCTTTTCCAGCCGCTTCAACCTCTGCCCAATCTTTCATAAACCCATCAATACCTTTGTCGGTAAGTGGGTGTTTCATAAGTTGGCGGAAGATCTTTGCGGGCATGGTGGCAGTATGTGCTCCAAGTTGGATGCATTGTAATACGTGGGTTGGATGTCTTATAGAGGCGGCTAGAACTTTAGTAGAAAGACCATAATTACTCCAAGTATCCATTATCTCTGCTATTAGTGTCATTCCGTCATGGCCAGTATCATCAATTCTACCAATAAATGGTGATACGTATGTTGCTCCAGCCTTTGCTGCCATTAACGCTTGTGCCGCAGAGAAAATCA
>QXXX01000058.1 GCA_009887195.1 Candidatus Poseidoniales archaeon
CATTCACTGAGTCTTGTCTTAGCGACCACGTGATCTGGGTCTAGATTTAGTACGGCTCTCCAAGCTGCACCGGCTTGGTCAAAACGCTCTGCTTCATGGTGCATTGCTGCGATGTGAAGGTGGGCGTCAAGATGGTCGGCTTCGGATTTTACCGCCGCCTCAAAGTCGCTAAGAGCATTATCATCACGGCCCCATTCAAGGTACAAGAGTCCTCTTTGATGCCAGGCTGGGGCGTGGTTTGGCGCGATTCTTAGCGCATCATTAAGCGGTGCTTCAGCACGCTCAGGTCTGCCTAATGCAATGAAACAAGCTGCTAATTGAGTCATAGCCTGATGATGATGCGGGGCTCTTTCCAGCACAATATCAAGGTCTTCACGAGCCTTAGCCCACTCGCCTAACATCATTCCAGCCTCAGCTTTACGGAATCTAGCAAGGGTGAAATTAGGGGCTAAATCCAGAAGTATTTCTGCATCATCAAGCGCTTTTCTACCTTCATCAATAGCCATGTAGATACTGCACCTGTTTAGACGAGCCCTGATGTGAGTATGATCGATTTTCAAAGTTTTGCCATAGTATTCAAGCGCCCGGTCTAGATGTCCTGTTCTAGCCTCAATATTGCCTCTCACATAGGATATTACCGCACTATCACCGTGAATATCTGCAACATCAATTAGGTTGGCTGCGGCAGTAACATCACCTTGGTCAAGAGCCAATAGTGCTGCCTCTGCTGCTGCTGAAGAGTCGTCTTCGGCTAGTAATCTGCGAGCCCTGGTTAGGGCTTCTTCGGCTGCATCTAGATTACGTAGTAATCTGTTAGTTCGAGCCATGCCAAGCCAGGCCACACCTAATTCTCGATTCAGTTTTAGTGCCCCTTCAAAGGCAGAAATTGCCACCGATAACAAGGTTGCATCAGTCTCGCCCGTGCCGTCTCTTTCTTTGTCGGCATTAACTAAGTGTAGTCTTCCTTCAACAACATGTAATAGAGCATGGTCGATACCTACTGGGGTTTCATCAAGCAACTTTTGCGCGTCGTCTGGGCGTCCATCTAACAGGTGTCTAGTGGCAATTCTTGCCCGTAATTCTCCATTCATCATGTCCTTTTCAAGCGCCTTGGTTAACGATTCTCCAGCCGCGGTTGCTGAACCTTCCGCAAGTAGTAAATCTGCCTTTAATAAAATCAAATCTACGCCCCCTGCATTTAGAGCAACAGCGTGAACTGCAGCCTTGAGAGCTTCTTTCAAGCGATTTTGTTTAGGTGCTAGAATTGTGGCACTAAGTGCCCAAGCCCCACCGTTTTGACGGTCTAATTCTAAGCACTTGTCTGCAGCATCAAGTGCCTTACTCATTTCTCCGTCCTGATGTAAGAGATTGGCATAGGATAACCAATCCTTGGATTGTGTTGGGTCTTCAGCAAGCGCTTGTTCAATAGATTCTAAAGCTTCTGAACGAGACCCTGCCCTAGCCCTTAGACCTGATAATAGCGAACGATCTGCTGGAGTGTCAAGGCCTAACGCTTCAAGTCGAAGAACATCTCTTTCCGCCTCCATATCGCCCATCTTTGCCAATAAGTGAGCATGCGCTCTAAGCAGGTCTGGATTGTCTGGATTGACTGTCATTCTCGCTTCAAGCCAATGTCTACGTAGTACTTCGTCGCCTTTCTCAATGGCAATGTATTCAAGAGCTTCTAAGACATTTGCATTACCTGGAGAAGATGCATAGGCAATACCAAAACAGGTTTCAGCCCAATCATACCTTCTCAAACTCAAGGTTGCGTGGCCCAGTTTGTGGGCAGAGACAGGTTTGAGTCCGATTTTACTAACATCCATATTGTGAGCGTCAAAAATTTCGATTAGTTGCATTACCATGTTAGAACTGGTTTGGTTCAATAGATCGTTTGCGCCAACTATACTTTCAACCGCGATTGGGGATACTAATGTCTCCAAAGCTGCAAGTGCATTGGCAAATGGCTCGACATCGTCCAGTGAATCACCTATTTCACCAAGTTGTTCTAGGTGAGCAAGTGTGCTGTATGCCTTGAGCGCTCCATCCAATTCAGGATTGGTGGCACGTAGGGCATCGACCATGCTGTTTAGCATTGAAAGCCTACTATTTACATCGGATACTTGAGTGTTCAAATGCGTGAAATGGGCGCTTTGTGATTCTTGTAATAATATGTTAAAATCGGCTAGTTTTTGCATCTTCTCATGGTTTTGTTTCAGCCAGTATCCAACGCCTCCACCTGCACCAAGACAGGCAATCCCAAACAAGGCAGTAATTGGTTCCATGCGATTCGAATCTAGTTTGAGCCTTTATGCCCTTTGGCTGGAATGAATCTCTAAACTGGCTTTTTCGACCCCTAGAAAAATCGCCGAGTCATAAAATATCTCAGAAAAACCACAATTACCAGGATAATCATCGCTCACATTGAAAGACTATCATTGCTCACGGAGTAATAGGTCTGTCCATGGAAGAGGAAAATATGACTGGAACCAATCCAAGTTGGTTTAACAATCATGTCTCTGAATGGCAAGACAGTGGCTGGGATACTTCCGAAATAAGTCAATATCTTGAAGCCAATGCTTCTACGGCAACCGAAGCGTTGATGCGCGTTGAGTATTTTGTTCAAGCCAGTAAATCATTAATTGAACGAATGAGTCAAAATTGGCTAGAAAGATTAGACCTATCCAAAGGACTGTTTAGCGAATGGATTGAAGCTTTGACTAATCCGATGGACTTTCCTGACATCAATGAACGATACGAACAATGGGCGAAGATTAACCGCCGTTGGGAATTGGTGTTAAACAATAATCGAACAGATTGGGAATCGGTAATGATGGGTGAAGAACGGTCACTCATCTTAGCGCGTTGTGATGCACTAGATGAGTCTTCAAAAATCCAATTGAACCTAATTATTCCTTTAATGAACGATCCTCGTTTATTTGGCGATATTGATACTCAATTATCAGAAATAGAACAAAATGAAGCGCGCCAGAAGCGAACTATTTACTCTGCCGCACAAGCACTGCAAGAGGCTGGTCACAATGTGGATAGTATTGAACAGATGAATCTCGTTGATGCTCTGCAGAGGATTGCCGAACAACAGAAGATTCACAATTTCCATGAAATGGTTAGATTACAAATTATCGACGAAATAGCTGAGTTTGATGACCAACTAGCCGATAAATATGAGGTTGAAAGAAAGCTGTTGTTAGGGACTAATGGCGAAGGGGAATTAGCTGAATTATCCAAGCAGATATCTTTGATGGGCAATGATTTGAAAACTAGATTATACCATCTTAATATAGAAATTTCTAATTGGGTCAAAGCTGGAATTAACTTCTCTACCACGAGTATTGTAGCCAAAGATTTGTTTGAGTGGGAGGTTAATTTGCCTGAATTGACTAAGCAAATAGACGAACATTTGGCATTGGTTGTCAGATTTCAGTTCTTTGAACAACGAATGAGAGAAGTGCCTGATGCTAAGCAGTATATCGGTTATCTCGAGCATTCGGAAGCATTAACGGAGATTGTAGACCAGTTAGATTTACAATGGAAGGATACTGAACTACAATGTTATTCGATTGTCGAAAAATATCAAACTCTTGGCCTCTATATGGATGACTGGGGGGCCAGAATTGCCAGCGACCCATTTAGTGCACTAGAGATCATCAAACATGATGAAATTATTTGGAATAAAAGAATCGACTGTGTTAACAGACTGCTTGAAATCGATATTTCATATAGTGGTAAAATAGAAGTCGAAAAACGCATAAATTTGCTGAAAGAAGTTGAGGCTGGTGAAGATATAATCATTGATACCGAGTCAATGATTGCTAGACTTATCACTCGGGGTGCAAGGCACAGAAAGCTACTTGAGCGCGATTTACTGGAACTAATTGGGCAAGGCAAAGCCTCAGAAAATACTATGTCAAGCACCTTCAATCTAGCTGAGTTTGAAGAATTTGTTGCTCAAGCGAGGCAATATGGTTCAACAACAGATTTCACTAATACTGGTAATTCGGTAGTTGGTGGGAAAATTGGTGAGCGAATAACAACCAAAATTGCTCATGAATTAAATCTGTTTCAAAGTGCTGGCTGGTACGTTAATGAACTCAACGAGATGTTTGATGCTGACCCAATGCTAGTGGCCAAGATGTTGGCAAAAATTAGACCAGCGATGGCACAACATGATTCACTGCGCAGAAGGTTATCGGCTATGCCATGGAATAGAAATGTCGGTTTGGCATTACAAATTCAAGAAGAATTGCAGAATCCACTCAGACTTGCAGCTATTGCCGAACAAATCCCAAAGATGATGCGGGAATTAGCAAAATTACCTGTTGAGGATGAAGATTTCGCCTTCACCCCTTGGTCTCCGGTCCCGATTAGAAAGACGTTATTGCCGGTTCCCGAACAAATTATGGAGCCTGCTGATTCTCTTGAAGAAGCTCATGAGGCTATGCTTGATGCCATGGAAGAAGCTACAAAGATAGATATTGAAGTCACAGAAGAAAAGCCAGAGGTGGTTCCGGTGCCACACCCTCAAAGGGAGAGTGAATTACAGATTCGCGATGATGATATCATTCGCGAAGATGGTTTGACAGATTACGAATTTTGGGAAGATGAAAATCGGTCCGCAACTCGTTGGAGTGGATGGCGCGAAAAGCAAGAGGCACTGGAGTTGGCAAGGCAAGAGGAAAAAGAAGTTCCAAAGCGAGCAAGGGACAAACAGGGCAAATTTGTTGGAGATGATCTCTCAACAGACGACTACAATGAAGCATGGATTGGTGGCAAAGCCCCTGAAACAAAACAAGCTGTGCAAAAAGTCAGTGGTGCCGAATTAAATTCATTAGAGCATTTGCACCTTTTCATGAGTAAAATTGGCTTGGCTGACTCTTTTGATAAAACTAGCCAACCTGATGAACAGGTAGTTTTTATGAGAAAAGGCCTAGCAAAACATGTTGGCAAAGAGCCAAGAGATGTCCGTTTTGACCGCTTGTTGAGATTGGTTTTGCGATTACTGCCCCAAGGTAATGAACACGATGAAAAACGACAATGGCTAATTATGAAGATTGCCGCTAATCTAAAGAAATATCAAAACTGGGTCAAAATGCGTTTAGAGGCGCGCCATAAAGCGGGCAAGGGTAACCTTATCGAGGATTCTTTAGTGCTTGGTAAAGCATTGCAACGAATACCTGGACCTGGCTTTAAGGTACCATTAGAAAAAGACCAAAAAGCATTACCTGCATTCAATGAAATCAAAGAATTAGAGGCTGAAGTGAAAATACTGATTGACGCGTTAAGCCTGCAATCTGCTAGTGGTGTAGTCGTTTCAGCAAACTGATTACTTCAATTCTTCAAGTAACTCGTTTTTTTCATCATCTGAAAGTGATTCTTCAACTGGTGCTGCTGGCACATTTATCTCCGGTGCTGCTGGCATTGGTGCGTCCAATGGCACTTCACCCATATCCATTGGCATAGGTGGTATCATTCCGCCCATAGGTAACGGAGGAGGCATTGTTGCTGGTGGTAAAGGTGGTGGCAATGGTGGGGGCGGTGGAGCTGTTGTTACAGCAGGAGGTGGGGGCGGCGCGGTAAGCGGTTGGGGTGGAGTTGAGGCTGGTGGTCCGGCCATTGCAGGTGGCTCAGGAATCTGCATTGCTACTGGTTGTGGAATGTTGATTGGGGGTGCTGGCGGTACAAGAGGTGCTAGAGTTTCAACTGAAGGCGTTGGGGCTTCAGGGGGCACAGGAGGTTCAGGGGATGGGGTAATTTGGCTAGGTAAGGCTTCCAATGTACCGTCATCAGCCATCACTATAGTGGGCATCTCTTGGACAACTGGCTTAGCTAATGAATCATGAAATGTAGTAATTGATTGTGTATCGAATTCTCCGGTATCCATATATTTGGCAATTGTTGGACCAATCAAAGCCATACTGGCTCTAAACATCGGACGATTTGAACCATAACCGGTAAAGTGAACTCTATGCTTTGATCCACTAGTTGAAAATTCCAAGGTGTGCACTTCGAGATGCATATATGCCCATCCAATCAGGCCGCCGGCTAGAATAAATTGGCCAAAGAAACCTAAGAACGGGATGAATGTAGCTACTAATCCAGCGCAAATAGCAGAGACCCACATCCATTGGTGTTTGTGCATTAATTCGTTATGAGTATGAGTAAAACCAGTTAATTCGTTTTTCAGTACTGTTTTGACATTTAATCTGCGCTGCCCATCATCATCATAGGTAACCTGAATTATTCTGATTAGATTATCGCTAACAATTAGAGAAGTGTTGCGCCTACCGTCAACCGATTCATTGAGGGGAAATTCTTTGACTTCCTCGCCAGAGATTGCCATCACTGGAGCGACTCTGACTGGCAATGTCCACTGCTCTATTGCCGTGGATTGTTCATCAGCAACTGATTCTTCTTGTGGTTCATCAGTTGTCTTGGATTGATTGTCCTCTATAGGAGGTGTTTCATCCCGCTGTTCTAGCGGTTCGTCTGACGTCGCAAAAGGGTCTTGGTCGTCGTCTGGCCAAGCCTCGGGCGCATCGCTCATATTACCGCCAAAGCGGGCTCAATTCATTATATGCGCGTTAGATTGATACTCAGCGATGAACTTCAGCGAGCCAGGATTTGACATCGGCTCGGTCGCCGTAGCCTTTGCCTGCTTTGGTGCCAACTACTGTCTCAATTGCCGCTTCTGAAGCAATATCTAGAGTTTTATCACTGATAGTACCGTTGTAGACGATGGCTATTGCGCCATCAGCCTCATTTGCTGCATTAGCTAGATCTTTTGCGCCAACAGGTTCTGAGACTGTACCGTCCATCATAACGAACACAGCTTTTCTTGCTTCGAGGTCATCTAAATGGGTGAAAAATTCTTTCACTTCATCTGGAGCGCTTTTACTTTCAAAAGTATCTTCCATACCTTCAGCCCAGTTCTTATCTTCAACTCCTGCCTTTTTGTCGTCCTTATCTTCCTGCTTTTTGATTTGACGAGCAAATTTAGCTGCTTCTACCTTCATTGACAAGCACTTAGTTACTGTCTTTTGTGGCAATAATTCCCACTCTTGACCAACTGGTGCTTGAGCGACGAAATCAACTTTCATCATTTCATTGAGTTGGCTAAATAACATTTCACCGCCACGGTCACCATCAATTGCCAAAACTACAGTTTCCTTAGAATTTGCTAAATCAATTAATTCCTGCTTGATAGATCCTGCCCCGTCTGCTGAAATTGCGTTCTTTACTCCACAATTAAGCAAATTTCTAACATCATTTCTACCTTCAACTACAATTAGTGATGATGATGATTCAATGTTTGGACCACAGGTTAAGCCGTGGAATTGTTTTGCTGTACCAACAGTTAGTACTGATCTGACTTCTTCGATAACAGTCTTTGATGCTGCTTCACCAGAATTAACTAGTTCTAGCAGAAGTTCTTTAGCACGGTCAACGACACTGGTTCGCTTAGTTGCTCTAATATCTTGGATTTCCTTGACAGTGATTTTCGCTGTGCATGGACCAATTCGATCGATGGTTTCCAATGAAGATGCAATAATTGCAGTCTCTACATTGTCTAGGCTACTTGGAATCATGATCATACCATGTACCTTGCCGCCTTTGTTTTCCATTTCTACATCAACGTGTCCGATTCTAGCGGTTCGTTGGAGTTTTCTTAACTCTAATTCGTCGCCTAGCAGGCCTTCTGTTTGGCCCATTATCGCACCGATGATGTCCTTTCTTTGTACGGTTCCGTTGACTTTTATGTCAGCACGAACCATATACTTCATTGCTTTATTACTCTTCGAGGGGTTGCCACCTCTGTTGTTTTGTTTTCTTACCATGGGAATATCTCCTATAGTCCACAGTCTACTCAAAATGGCTCAAGGGAAGCCCTTTGAGCCAAGACCACCAGACAAAAGTCGGTGAATGAATTGGATGTGAACAGTAATAGGGCTGCGCCCATCATTATTGAATGCTCTTGTCAAATAATCAATATTTTACGGGTTTTACTAGAGCAACGAATTCAATAATAGTAAGTGCATGGGAGTGTTGTGTCCGAACCTATATCGTATAGCCTTGAGGCGTTTCACAGTACAATATCTGTGATGCTCGTCGATAAAGTGCTTACGCGAGAGGAAAAACGCTTGGTCATAAAACTGGCCAGTGCTCTAGGTTTGAGTGAAAATGAGCCATCTGAAATCTATCAAGCCGTAAGAACCGGTGCTAAGGTTGAAGGTGGCGAGCCAATTAATTTAGAAAGAGCACGAGAAATCTACACCAAGGTTTTCGAAATTGCCATCGTTAATGCTTCACTATCCAGAGATGAGTTTCGGGTACTGGCTCATCTAAGAGGCATTTTCAAAATAAACGATAAAGAACATCATCAAATTGAAGAAGAATTGCGTGAAATTGTCAAAGAAAAATTCGAAGATCCAAATGTTATCGATAAGATGCTTGGCACACTTAGAGACTCGGTAAGCCTAGTAGGAGATCTATTCGATGTCGTTCGTAAGAAAGCTGCTGACGGTGCCAAGAAATGAACATCAAACTCGATGAGTACTTAGAGCAATACACCTCTAAGGTATTGAGGTCAAATCGGCGAGTTTTAAAATTCCTAAACGGTGCTTACGCAGCGGGCAACCCTGGGATGATTACCAAACCACGAGCCGACATAACTGCAAGTCACGGTGGCTTTTCTGCCCACTATGGCTGCCCTGACCCAGAGGTGCGAACAATTGCATCGTGGTTGTTAACTTACGGTAAAGAAAAACCGCGCCGATTGGCAAAATTAATTCCTGCCCTGTGGAAACGTCATGGACGAGAAGATTTGAAACTAGCCGGACTGCTATTGTCTAATCTATCAAAAGAAGAGCTTGGTGAAGATCCATGGATGGCGTTAATCCATCTTTTTGGTAAACAAGAACCAATGGAGATGATTCTAGAAATTGCCGAGGAAATGAATCGCAGCGGCCATCCTGTGCCCGACGACGAATGGTTGGTTGCTATGGCAGAGCAGAGCCATCTGTGGCACCAAATTGCTATGTTGTTTATCTCGGTTAGAAATGAACGGCATAATACCCTGCGTAGTTTGATTGCTTCAGCCCCCGCTGGTGGTGAATTGTTCGAACGTATACGCAGCAAACTGTTAGAACAGGATAATTGATGACCTTTCAATTACTAGACTAAGTATGTCTGAGAGGTTCTTGCCAACCGAAGACCCCGTCATGGAGGCTGTTTTACAATGGACGGTCGAGCGCGATGCTAAAGATGTACGGCGTTTGTTAGAATGGTTGCCTGAGGCACGAAGCAGTAGAGAACGTCAAGCACTAATGGACCGAGTTAGAAGTTTGTTGAGTGAGTTAGAAGAGGCAATGAATAAGCTCGATGCAATGCACTGATGATTAATATGACAACTGCATTGATATTTGCTGGTGGGAAGAGTACTAGAATGGGTGAGGATAAATCCCAGATGTTTGGCGGAGTACATCGTTTAATCAAACAATGTAAACTATCATCGATTGCTAGAATTATCACTTTGTGTGGTGAAAAAAGCCGCATAGAAATGTTTGATGGGGAAGTTTGGGCAGACCCGGAGTTTTGTAATTCACTCGTCGAGCTGGTTGCCTGGAGTATTAGCCAAATTGATGATGATGTAATCCTAATTCCGTGCGATGCCTTTAATTTACAATCAGCAGGTATTGATATACTGATAAAACAAGACAATTGCGTGCCAGTTGACCAACACCAACAACGGCAACCGCTAATGGCTAGAATAACCAATAAGGCGTTGATTAATTGGCAGGCTGAGTCAATAAACCAATTATTTAGTGAGTTTTGTAATTACGAAAACGCCGACTTTTCAACACAGTTTACTAATTTTAATCAAACTTCAGACTTGATTGGTCGCCAGTAACAATCGCATCGATAACTAACGGATAGAGGATATGTTCAAAGGATTTTATCCGATTTGCCAAAGATGATTCTGTGTCCTCTTCCAATACATCTACCTCACATTGAGCAATTATTTCTCCAGTATCCATTCCAGCGTCAACAAAATGAACCGTACAGCCAGATTTGCTAACCCCTGCGGCAATTACGTCTCGGTGAGCGTGGGCACCTGGGAAATCGGGCAACAGTGAAGGGTGAATATTGACAATTTGTCCAGCCCAATTATTGATGAATTGTTCGCTTAATAGGCGCATATACCCACTTAGAATAATTAGTTCAACTTCGTGTTCCTGTAGCGATTTCTCAATTTTTTCTTCATGCTGAATTCGAGCAAGTAGTCTATCTTCGATTGCTGGAACCTCGACAACCTCCACCGGTATGTCAAATTCTTGGGCACGAGAAATGCCTTCTACGTCGGGTTTGTTGCTGATAACTAGGGTTGTGTAATGAGAACAATTAGCGCCGCTTTGGTGGTTTAGCATAGCTTGCATACCGCTACCAGACCCTGAAATTAGGATTGCACACCTAATGGGGTCTTCTGGCGTGCCAACTCTTGCCAAGCCGGTTGCATTTGCCATATTACTTCGCCTGCATTGGTTTGCTTTGATTGCTTCGATGTTCAGTGTCTAAACAGTCGATGGCCGGTAAACAGCATTGAAACACCCAGCGCATCTGCTGCATCGATGACTTCTTGATCTCTAATCGAGCCCCCGGGTTGAACTATTGCTGAGGCCCCAGCACCTGCTGCTTGCTCAAGTCCGTCTTTGAAAGGGAAAAATGCATCTGATGCCAGGACCGAACCTTTAGCCCGCTGGCCAGCCCTTCGGGCTGCGATTCTAACCGCTTCAACGCGACTAGTTTGTCCCGGGCCAATACCAACTGTTGCAGTGCCTTGGACCATTACAATCGCATTAGATTTGACTTGTTCACAGACTCTTACAGCAAACCTCATACTGTCTAATTCAGCTTGACTTGGTTGGACTTTAGTGACTACTTTCGCTTTATCCCAATCAATTATTGGTGCTTCCTCGGTTTGTACTATCCAGCCACCTTCAATTGGTTTCTTGACTAAAATTCTCTCAAGTGCCGCTAATCTATCATTTGGCGACTCGATAGTAAGTATTCGGCGATTCTTTTTCTGCATAACGAATTCTTTTGCTTCCTTGTGGTAATTTGGGGCCATTAATACCTCGATGAATAGTGGCTCCATGGCTTTAGCAGTGGATAATTCCAATGGCTCATTGAAACAAATGATCGAGCCAAAAGCTGATTCAGGATCACTTGCTAATGCTGCCTCATAAGCCTCTAGCTGAGTTTTACCAAGCGCTGCACCGCAGGGGTTGTTATGCTTGACTATCACGCAAGCATGAGGGGTGTTTGGCCACTCATTGGTCGATAATGAGCGACATAGTCGCAGTGTCGCATCCGCGTCTGAGTAATTATTGTAAGACATCTGTTTACCACCTTCAACATGTGCGGTTACTAGAGTAGAATGTTGGCCTATTTCTTTTGGGTCTATGTACATAGCAGCCGCTTGGTGGCCATTTTCTCCGTAGCGAAGATTGTGTACTTTGTGAGCTGAAGAAAGTAATGCTGCAGGTAGGCGTTGTTCTTGTTCACTCTTGGCGTCAAAAGTCTCAGGCCTACCAATCCATCGGGCGTGTAGTTCGCCTGATATTGCACTGTCATAGCCCGCGGTATGTTCGAATGCTTCGAGTGCTAAGTTTTGGCGAAATTGTGATGATACTGCATCACTAGAGCCTGCTGCTTTGAGTTCAGCAATTACGCTGGAATAATTTATTGGATTACAAACGATAATCACGTTGCGATGATTTTTGGCTGATGCCCTAACCATTGTTGGACC
The DNA here is from genome assembly GCA_009887195.1 of Candidatus Poseidoniales archaeon. GTDB lineage: Archaea > Thermoplasmatota > Poseidoniia > Poseidoniales > Poseidoniaceae > MGIIa-L1. The sequence goes on from QXXX01000058.1 coordinate 11,828, forward strand.
ACCAATATCGACCATTTCCAATAATTCTGGGTCATCTAGTCTTGGTTGTTGGCTTGCTGCCTCACTAAACGGGTACAAATTACAAGCAACCAGATTGATTGGCCCATAACCAAGTTCTGCAAGTCCAACTCTATCCTCCTCACTTTCTAGGCGAGCAAGTAGTGGCCCGTGAATTGCTGGATGTAGTGATTTGACTCGTCCATCAAAAATTTCCGGGTGTCCTGTTACTTCTGAAACACTGATGACTGACAAACCAGCATCCTTGAGTTTCCTAGCAGTACCACCAGTTGAAATTAATTGGAAGCCTAGTTCATCTAATGATTTAGCAAAATCAACAATCCCTGTTTTGTCATATACACTCAACAGGGCTCTAGGTTTGTGTGACTGTTCCATGGAGGCGACCCAAGTTGTGGTCTGCTAAGAGCCGTATGAACATAACGCTGAGTAATTTAATCGCCACGCGCTGAAATAACTTGGTCAACGCGCAATAGCCCGCAAGCAGTCTCGCATGCAGCCTCTAATCCATGCAATATTGTGTCACAGCATTCCCAGACGTCGGCCAGTTGCGTCGGCTTGCCCTCGGCATCAATTCCACTGCCTGGTAAATTATTCCTAACCATGGACCGTAACTCAAGTAATCCATCGAGTAAATTATTTCCTGAGTTAGCAATTAATGTTGCAGGAACCGCTTCAAGAGCTCTAGCAAATGCTTCAATGGCTAATCGCTCTCTTCCGGCAATTGATTCTGCATGTTCCCTCATAGCCAAGGCTGCAGTAATGTGTGCATTACCGCCACCAACTAGTACACTACCCGACTCTATTGAACTGGCAACGGAATTCAGGGCATCATAAATCCCTCTAACGAATTCCTCACTTGCTACGCCGCCTGCTCCGCAAACGTCGATTGTCGTCAATCCCGAAGAGCCTCCCACGTTCAGATACAATCTATCTCTGCGCCCTTCATCACTATCATAGGATTCTACAGCCATTGATTCAAAAGAGCCTAGAGTGTTCTCATCAATCCCGTCAATATGATCTATCATCAATGCCCCAGTAGCAAGTGCAACATCTTCTGCACCGGCTTTGTCAATAGATGCAAGAGCGAATATATCGTTATCTGCCAAGCGATGCAGTATTTTTGCCTCAATTGTTTCAGCGCAGAATACCATTGACACTCCGCTATCAATAATGCTCTGGGCTTTCTTTTCAAGGATAGCTTCCTCGGCGTCCATAAAAGACACCCATTGCTCGGTCGTTGAGATTTCGATTTCTGAATCATAACTGGTCTTTTCTATTTCTAGTGGACAAGAAAACACCACTACTTTACCAGCTGGAAGGTTACGTGGTAAACGTTCCAAATCTAGGTTTTTATCGATAATTACCCCTTCTATTAGGGCGGTGTCGGACAAACTTCCTATCCCTTTCTTGGCCATCCTTACTTGTTCAATATTAACTGAGTAATAGTCATCAGTTTGCTTGGCTACATGGATTGCTGCTTTTACTACAATATCTGCAAGTTGCTTGCCCACAGATTCTACCGACGTGCCGGTCATAGCTGTTCTAGCGACTGATTGGAGGATCTCTTCATCGGTGATATTTACCACATCAGCATGATTCATCAAAACTTGGATTGTCTTATCCATGGCTTCTCTAAAACCGTTGACTAATACTAGGGGGTGGAGACCTTTCTCCAGCAATACACCAGATTCCCGCATTAATTCACTAGCAAAAATTAGGCATCCGGTAACACCATCACCACAGGCGTTTTCCTGTGATTTTGCCAGTTGAACGAATGCTTTGGCTGCTGGGTGCTTAACCAATAATTCAGCGACGATTTTCGCTCCGTCATTAGTTACTGCTGTTTCGCCGTTGGTTTTGTAAAGCATTTTGTCAAGGCCGTTTGGGCCGAAGGTACCTTTCAGTAAATTACCAAAGGCTACTGCAGCAGAAACCAGTTTTTGAGTGACTGCAACCCCACTTGTTACTGAAGTTGTCGGCCTAACAATAGCTACCGGGGCGCGCCCTGAGCCATCATTTGGTTGAGACATGCCTTAAGGCAAAAATCTCCTGTTCATGAAGTCTTCTAATTGAAATCACTTTTTGGTTAGACCGTGAATCTTCTTAGATTTATCGTTACTCCAATGGTAAGCCATCTTCAACAATTTGAGGTAATGTCCTAGATTGTCACGCTTCATCTTGTCGTGAAGTGCCTCATTATTGATGAAAATATCTCCCCAAAGATTGGCTGCTGTACCCTTATTACCCTTTGGCAAATCGAATACTTCGCTGGTGGTTGGCTCAAGCAGTGCTTTCCATACTCTTCCTGGGTTTACTGCCATAGTAACTTCAATAATTACTTCGGTTTCTTTCAGACCGGTGCCAGTTTGCCACGAATCGTCGCCAAGATCGGCAAGGAATGGTAGTGTCAAATCTTGTATTGAAAGGCTAGTCATTGCATCAGCATTGGTAAGGCTAGTATATGCTTCACGCATTCTACCTCTATCAGCACCTCTAGATCCGGTTATTGTACGTAGTTTGTCAATTGAAGTTGGTACTAAGAATCTAATATCAGTATAGTATACTAGAGGATTGTCGTCTTTAGCACCAAAGATGTGTGAATATGGGGCAGACCCTGCGGTTTCACCAAGTTCAGCAATCGGATAAATCGTCTTTAGCGCATTAGTGGCAATAGATTGAACAATTCTTCTCATAAGTCTGTCAGGAGCGGCTGATATATCGTCAAAGGAATTCTTGTATTCTTCCATGTCGATAATATCGTAGCCTCTAACTGACATGATTGAGTGAACGCTTGGCCCAATGACCTTTTTCTCTCCGTCATGGAAATCTGCTTCGCTAATCCATCTTGCACCTTGAGCAATATCGCTTGCAGCGACTAAATCAGCGTATGCTTTGAAACGGCGTGTTACTCTGTTCATGAAATCTGCTTGATCTAGTTTAGTAAACACTGTCGCCTCATAGTTAGATTTCAAGGCATGGTCAGCAACTTGGCTGGCGTTAACACAAGTCAACAAGTTCCCTTGGTCGGTAGGGTACATGATTAGACGGCGGCGCTTGGAAGAGCCGCCTAGTTGACCGACAAGTGGGTCGGTTAGAATGTAGCCTAAACAAGCGCAAACTTCGAATAAACGGGCATATTTGTCTTCATCAGTAGCTCTAGCAATCCATTCATCGAGGCCAGGCTCAATGCAGTGGAATTCTAGTGGAACCATTTCTGAACCAGCACCAAACATTTGTCGGACAGTAGAAGACGACATCATACCCATTAGAGAGTACATGGAAGTCTTACCTGTAGTCATGTAAACGTCAGTGATACCTTCTTCACCAAATGATAATCTTCGGTCAGGTAGGTTGACCAACAAATTGAATGATGTTGGAGTGTCTCTATTACCATCGACCGCTGGCCAAATCCATGTGTGAGGGCGTGTGGTCAAGAAGCCGTTTGCATCCTTACCAAATCCTGCTGGAGAATATCTAATCCAACCAAGTCGGTTGTTGAACGAAACATTTCTGTGCATCAATGAAGGGTAGAAACACTTGTCCAATGGATCGGAATCCGGGACTACACCTCGATGACCAAGACCCCAAAGGATCGGTTCCCATTCTGGGAATTCGGCATCTTTCTTACCTAAGAAAACGTGATCGTCGCCTGGTTGGTCTCCCGTTAGGAATGAGCCACCCATTCTTTCCTCATCACCAGTTGAACAGAAGATGAAGGTTTGAGTAGTGAACAATTGTTTAGGTGTCCACATGTTTGCGTTAATGATGGTTTTTTGTTTTAGAAAGTCTGAAACATTGAGGATTCTTCTTTCAAATTTAAATCGCTCTGCTTCAATCCAGGTTGAACCAAGAAATAGGTTTGTGTTGAGTAATTTGGCTTTTGCTGGTCCAATATATCTGGTTCTTGGATCTGATTTTGCCATATCAGTCGCTGGTAATTCTTCCCATGGACCTCGGCGTGGAATATAATCCATGAACGCCTCATGAGCAAATTCATCAATTTGCGCATTCTTGACGGTTTGTTCAACCTCATCCATAAGCCGAACATATGTTTCGCTTGGGTTTAGTCTTCCTGTTGTGCTGAATTCTTTATTTGATACTGTTCTATGTTCCCACATTTTTTTCACCTCAGAATTTTTTCGCTCCGCCATCGATTGGTGCTGGGGCAGGCTCGTCTGAGTCACCCTCGTCACCTTCTGGTTCTTGAGCATCTGTATTGTCTTCTTCAACAGGTTCCTCAGCAACTTCTTCTGCTTCAGGCATTTCTG
>QXXX01000059.1:0-6565 GCA_009887195.1 Candidatus Poseidoniales archaeon
ACAGCATTACCTTTTTGCGCTTCAATTATTGAAGAAATAAGATTTAGATCTGAAGAATCTCTTAGGCATGAACCACCAAACTTGTGAACAGTTACATCATCTATCAATGAACTCACCTCTTAGTGCTAAATCACAAATAACTAATTTGGCCATAGCCTCGACAACAGCAACAGCTCTAGGTGCTAAGACGGGGTCATGTCTGCCTTTGATTTGTAATGGTTCCATTTTGTTTGTTTTTACATTCAAAGTAAGTTGCTCCTTTGCTATACTAGATGGTGGTTTAAATGCCACTTTAAGATACAAATTAGAACCAGTTGACAGTCCTGCTAAAGCCCCATCAGGCTTGCTACCAATTAACTGTGGATTATTTTTATTGCCACCCCAAGAGTCATTATGGTCGCTACCTTTCATCTGTACTACAGAGAAACCCCGACCAAATTCTACTCCTCGAGCAGCAGGTATAGACATCATTGCTCTTGCTAGGTATGGTTCAAGTCCGTCAAACCAAGGTTCTCCAATTCCCATTGGCATTCCAGAAATTTGTAATTCTACTTTACTACCGATTGAATCTAAATTCATTCTATGATGTTCAACTACTTTTATCATTTCTAATGCGGCTTTTTTATCTTGACATCTGATCTCTTTACATTCATTAGTGGCCCATTTAGGTTCACATTCAGCAATCGGTTTAGAATCCACTATTCCAATCGCACAAACATGAGCGTTGACGTCTATGCCAAGTTGCTGAATTAGTGGAGTGATTATCGCCGAGGCAGCTACTATTGGCGCAGTTAGTCTAGCACTAGACATTCCACCTCCTCTAAGATCTGCTTCTCCATCAGTCTTTTTCATCATCACCATATCTTGGTGTCCGGGTCGTGGATGGTCTGGCAAAAAAGAATAATCTTTGGTTCTTACATCTTTATTTTTTATTGAAATCTCAATTTTTTCCCCAGTAGTAATACCATTGTCAATTCCCGATAAAAATTCAACATGATCAGGTTCTCTTCTCTTGCTGGCATATCTCCCACCAGGTCTTCGCTCGTTCATTAGTAATTCGAGATTATTGTAATCGATACTTATTCCAGCAGGTACGCCTTCAAGAATTGCTCCAACCCTTGGACCATGACTGGTTCCAAATAAGGAAAGTCTCAATGCTTCGCCGAGGCTCATTTGCATCTGTATCAATGCCCCCTACAGCCATCACTTCAAGAATGTGCGTTATTTCACTCGGAGTCAATTTCGTCATTATCTTGCGATAAAAATTTAGTTTCGACAATTAAATCGTCTTTGAGGAATTTAGAAAAGTTGGAAATTATTCTGTCTGCTGATGATCTAACTAAACTTGGGATAATTATTACTATCGCAGGGCCTGATCCAGTCATACCTGCAGCTCTCGCCCCTGCTAAGAATGCATCATTGGCAAACTTACGTCCCTGAAGGTCATTGAGGACTCCGCAAACAGCCCTTCCATTAATTGTTAAGCAATTCAAAATTTCACCTTGTTGTAAAGCAATAAGCGCTTTTTCAAATTCTTGATAAAATGGAATGAAATCTTCCAATTCCGGTATTTTAGGCCGTTCATCTCTGCATGCTAATAACACAATCCAATCATCTGGATTTAGTCCAGGACCTTCCATAACGACGCTACTATCTATTGTTTCAGCGTTAGCATCGATTAATTTCCAGCCTTTTGTCAAGCATGCCCATGAATCATCAATTGAACCAGTGATTGAAACTCCTGCATTAATTTGAGATTGAGAGGATATGGCGACTATTTGTGAATCAGAGAGTTCAGATTCTGTTGCCTCGCATAGCGCCTTCACTGCCGCAATAGAAATTGCTGCACTCGACTTTAATCCTCTTCTCGGTGGTATTTTTGATGCTACTGCCCAGTGTATATCCCCTTTTTCCATCCCGTCTGGCAAAGCCAATCCACTCGCTAGCCAAGATTCTACTACATTTCCTAATAGGTCATCTGGGTCGTTTAGTTGACGTTTACTCGGCCGATCTAAAGCTTTGACAATTACCGGAAGATCAAGTGATACTGAAGCTCCATAACCGGTGCCTGCTGCGTGTAGTAAACTACAGGCACCATGAGAGTTACCAGAACCGATTACTGCCATAGTTAAATCTCCCTTGAGACGATATTGACTTGGTTACCGATATGTCTGGTATGAGCTGATTCATGGCAAAGAATAGAATCTCCTTTAGATAATTCTGTCACTGATTTCACCTCGCCGTCTGCGCAAACCAAGCGGACGGTCTCCGCCTGTTGTAGAAAGATAGAGCATAATGTATGATAGTTATTTTCCCAATAAATCGCTAAAAATGGCCTTTTCTCTATTTTCAATCTGCCAATATTACCAATTCTTTTACCGCCATTTGCGGTTACAATTAGGATTTCTTCACCTGACTCTAGTTCGGCGATATACTTAGTTTTCCCATCAGCCATCATGATGTAGGAGTGAGGCGGTCCTGCATTGACTCTAAACGGTCTTGATGGGACGAAGTCAGACGCCAAAACTTCACCATGAACCAGCGCTAGAGAGGATGCAGAGGAACCAATTAACATTCCTTCACCAAACTCTAGCATAGTTGTGAGGTCGATACAGAACCTTTCACCAATCCCGCCATTTTTAATCTCTGAAATTATACAGGGTTCTAATGTTAATTTATCACTAAATCCTTCCTGTATAGCTGGTTCCTTTTTCTTTGATTCTAGCCTTTGGGCCTTGGCAATTTCAGCAGCTTCAATCATCAAAGGTTCTTGATTAATAATTATCGCGTCAACGCCTTTCTCTAACGCAAATGCAATCCCTTGAATATCCTCGACTTTATTTACTTTTACTGCCAATTTAGTACCAGTACCTTCGCATTCTGAGATAAGATTTTCAATCGGTATCATCTTCCAATCGGTAAATTCTAGCACCAGCCAGTCAATCAAACCGATTTTTTCTCTTACCAGATTTTGTGAGTTAGTATCAGTTATTTTACCATAAATGCCGATATTTATGTGATTCTCAAAAACTAAATCATCTTGCTGATAAAGCGGCTGAGTGGCATCATTTGTCAAAACTTTATCAAATACCTTTACAGAATTCTGTGGTTGCCCAATATTCCTGGAATCACACCAAACTTGCAAGATATATCCCTCAAAGTAAGCATTTTTCGATGGCCTGGTCGACCGTCAAGCCTTGATGAACAATCATCACCAATGCCCTAGCGATTGAGGTAACTTGGGGATGGGCAAAAATTTGACGACCCATGCAAACTCCTGAACCACCAGATTCCAAAGACTGTTTAACCATGGTTAGAATTTCTCTGCTATTGCCCGATGCAGGGCCCCCTGCAACTAACAGTGGTATTGGAGCCGCTTGACAGATTTTGGTAAAACTTTCCTTATCACCTGGCCATACTGTTTTTGCAGCATCACAGCCTAATTCAAAGGCTATTCTAGCAGCATGAGCATAACCATTTGTTGAGTCTCCTTCAATTAAATCAACATTACTTCCACGAACATAAATCATTCCTAGAACTGGGACATTATTGAGATAGGCTTCCCTTGTTATATGGCCCATTCTTTCCAGCATTTTGGGTTCATTCTTGCTCCCGATATTCAATTGACAAGATACTCCCACAGCACCTCGCAGTAGCGCTTCATCAACATCTCCCACCAGTACTTTGTTAGATGAGTTTTTGCCTCCATGTCTAGTTGAGGCAGAAAGATGTGCTATCATACTTGTACTGGTGCCTTCACAGAGGTCACTGTAACGATCTACAACCCCTTTGTGTGCCACAATAACGTCAACCCCGCCAGCAATCAAGTCTCGAACAGTTTGTTCAATATCACTCAATCCTTCACAGGGGAAATCAGTTACTCCATGGTCGATTGGTACCCATACACCCTTGCCATTTGGGAGGATTTTATCTAGAATCTCCTGTTTCCCCATGTACCTGCGTAGCGCTTCTAATTGTCAATACTTTGCATGATACCATGAGAAAGCGAAATTATTTTACTGTGATTATTATCAATTACCAACCGATGCTTCAAAAGACTAGTTCGACATGGCTAGCAACATGGAACCAGTAACTATTGTGACCATGTCGGCGTTAGGCGGCGGTTTCATGGTTGGCGTCTGGTACATTTTAGTGAGAAGTGACGCTAAGCTCAACATGCGGCCCGGCATGTCTGCAGAAGGTCTCAGACAAAGCACTGGTGCACCCAGTTTTGGTAGAACAAAACAGGAAATAGATCGAAAATTAGCAATTGTAGAAACACGTCGTAGACGTAGTGAAATCATCGAATCAAGACTTGCAGTACAAGAAGCAGAATTAATCGCTGCACAACGCATTAGGAAGTTAGAAGAAGAAGCGAACAACGAGCGTAATCGCCGTGAACAAGAACGTCTTCGAATGGAAGAAGAGGAACGATTACGCGTAGCGAGTGAAGAAAACCGCATGAAAGAACAACAGCAGCAAGAACGCCTTCGACTAGAAGATGAATCTAGAATGGCCAACCAAAGGGCAGAAGAAGAAACTCGCTTGCAACAAGAAAAAGAAGAGTTGCGACAAGCAGAAATGGCTGCTTTAGAAGAGCAACGGTTGGCAGAACTTGAAGCGGCAAAATTGCAAGAGGAGATGGACTCACGGGCTGCAGCCGAAGCAGCAATGTCAGAGTTACAGGAACGGTTGAACAGAGAAGGGGCCATGACTGGTGATGTTCAAATTTCATTGATGTGGGAAAATTTCAACGATTTAGATTTACACGTAGTCTGCCCATCAGGGGAAAGGATTCACGGAGGTAACAAACTCTCGGAATGTAACGGTGAATTAGATGTTGATGCTAATGTAAGGCCTGAAACAAAAAAGCCAGTAGAAAATGTTGTTTGGCCTGGAGTTTCTGCCCCGCCAGGAACATACCAAGTTTATGTCCACCACTACAAGAAACACAAAAAGCGACGAGCAAAAGATCCAACATCTTTCCAAATAATTGTAAACAATGTGGGAGATTATCGTGAATATCACGGCGATTTGACCCATGGAGACCCCATAACTCTGGTTTGTCAATTTGATGTTCCTGAAAGAAATGAACAAACAGAAAATGCACAACGTAGTTTGGAAGATCAAATGCGTCTTGAATCTGAGGAGTCAGCTAGACAAGAAGCTGAAAAAGATGAAGAAGAGGCTACTAGGCAAGCAGAGTTGGCTGCAGCAGAACAGCAGAGACTTACAGAACTTGAAGCAGCAAAGGAAGAAGAAGAACTTGCATCCAAGCAAGCCGCTGAAGACGCTATGTCGGAATTACAAGATCGATTAGACAGGGAAGGTGCTAGGTCAGGGGATGTACAAATATCATTGATGTGGGACAACTACAACGACTTAGATTTACACGTATTGTGTCCATCAGGGGAAAGAATTCATGGTGGCAATAAGAAGTCCGAATGTGGTGGTGAATTGGACGTCGACGCCAACGTAAGACCTGAAACTAAAAAGCCGGTAGAGAATGTAGTCTGGGACGATAACACTGCTCAACCTGGAGAATACCAAGTTTATGTTCACCATTACAAAAAGCACAAAAAGCGACGAACAAAAGACCCTACAAAATTCAAAGTAATTGTCAACAATGTGGGCGATATGTTAGAGTTTGATGGCGATTTATCACATGGGGACCCAATCAAATTAGTTGCTCAGTTCAAAGTACCTTCCCAAGAGGAACGAGATGCTAAAATCGAAGCGATAAGAAAGGAATTAGAGAATATTGGTTCAAAAAACTCTACTATGCAAAATGACTCTGGAGAAGTAGAGTCTCATTCAGAAGACGAAAACGTTTGATTAAGACAAAATGTCTTCAAGACGCCCTTCGAGTTTTGCCTTTTTGATAGAACGAGCAATTCTTCTTCCAGTCGACATACGCTCTTCGTTGATGTCGGAATAAGGTGAACCTCCAACAAATGGATTTGATCCAGCAACTATTCTAGCACTTATCTCAAACACCTTGAATTCTAACTTATCAGTTACAATGGTTTCTAGGCAGAATGGTCCAATCATGCCTCTACTTTTTTCTTCAAGTTCAAATGATTCTGCAACAGTTCCCTCCGCCATTTCAAAGGCCTTTGGCAGTAAAGATTCCCTAATTACCACAGGTTGGTTCCCAGTCACCACAAATGAAGGCTCAAGAGACATTTCTCTCAGATCTCTCAAAGAGCCAAGTTTGTAAAATTCATCAACATTTGATTCATCTCTCCTGTCCATTGAAAGTAATTCTAGTCGGCCAAGGTTTTTACCTGCCATGCTGCCTTTTCCTTGGACTTGATATCCATCAGTAGCAATCGGGTCAAAGAAAAAGTGTAAGTAATATCTACATCCCAGAACGTATTCTTGGATAGTAAACTCTTCTTCAATATCGACGTTTCTTCTAAAATCACGGTAATCTCTAGCTATAAAATATCCTCTGCCACCTTTTGCTCCAGCATATTTGACAATTACTGGTCCATCAATGTCGTGAGGGTCTTCTAGAACTTGGGGCATTTCACACCCACCAGCTTCGAGCCATTGCCGTTGC
>QXXX01000059.1:6575-27403 GCA_009887195.1 Candidatus Poseidoniales archaeon
TACTGCTTTCCCAGTGTAATATTCCTCGATTGCCAAATGTTGGAACCTGAAGATTTCTAAAGTTAGTCGAACCTAGGTATTCTACCAAAGATCCATGTGGAATAATTATGACATTTCTTTTTCTAAACCATTCTGCATGATCTAACATTTCTCGGTAATCCTCTAACATCAACCATTCATCAGGATTTGCGCCAGGGAATGCTTGGTAAAACTTTCTTCGGTTCTCTCCTACTGCGATTCCAAGTGTCCTAAAACCCTCTTTTCTCGCGCCATGAAGTATTTGTAAAGAGGAATGGGAGGCAACTACCCCAATTGTGAGATTGTCTAGGTCGTAATCCGCAAGCCAACTTGCGAGTGTGTCACTGTCTACGCCCATGTCAAGGGGTCAAGTATTACCTCTATGAGTATTATGGATTTATTATTCGGTTTTAGAGAAAATTTGCATATTTACACATTTCCTCATATCGTTATAATTATGTGGTTTTACAGTCAAAGTTCAAGTCTTTAGTCAAGATGCGTATAACATGAGTGGCCTAGAAGACACCAACAGAATGACTTATGGTAATTATCTAAGGCTAGATGATATGTTATCTCTCCAAGAAGGACCAATAGGCTATTCTCCAAAGCCATGTAATGATGAACTACACTTCATAATTGTCCACCAAGCCTTTGAATTATGGTTTAAACTGGTTCTATCTGAATTAAAAGAAGTTCATGAATTAATGGATAAGGAACACATAGAAGAGGGATCAATGCCAAAAATAGTTCATCACTTAAAGCGTGTATCATCGGTATTTAATCTAATGTCACAACAATGGAAAGTTATGGAGACGCTAACTCCACAAGATTTTCTCTCTTTCCGTGACCGATTGGGAACTTCTTCAGGTTTTGAGTCTTGGCAATTACGGCAAATAGAAACAATTCTTGGTTTAGAACAGCAGCAAAGAGAAGCTGGAATGGATCCTCTAAAGCATATGGAAAGGTTGGCTAAAGAGGGTAAAATCTCCAAAGATGTATTGGTTGACTTTCAAGCAAGAATCAATTCTCCATCGCTTTGTGATTTACTTGACAATTGGCTATCTAGGACTCCAATAAACGCTTCATTATCAACTGACTTAGACGATGAAAAGGTAGTTGTTCAATATGTAGAAAACCATCTACAAGCAATGTCTAATCATAGCGAGTCTGTAATTGAGCATATCTTATCCATCGGACATGGCGACGAATCATCGATTAGACCACGAATGGAGAAATCAATTTCGGGAGCTAGGAGTTTTTTAATTCAGGATGGTAAAGTAAACCGTTCCAGGGCAGGTCTACTATTCATTGAATCATACAGAGATTTACCACTCTTGTCTTGGCCAAGGACATTGATTGATTCATTTGTAGAATTAGAACAGGCTTTGTTGTTATTCAGAAATTCTCACGCTAGGATGGTAGAACGCATGATTGGACGTCGTATGGGTACTGGCGGTTCCAGCGGAGTGGATTATCTTGATGCCACTTTGAAGTATCGAATATTTGTAGATTTATGGACTGTCAGAACTATTTTGGTAAGAAGAGATTTACTGCCTGAAGTGGCAAATCCGTCATATTATGAGTTCAACTCACAGTGATTATTATTATTCGTGAGGGTCAATATCAATCGGGATTAACTCATGGTCATATTCGTACAATGCAATCTTCAAAGGATCTAATACGAATCTAACCGAAGCTTCCTCAAATCCATACAAGGATATCAGTTCTTCTTTGAAAGCTTCTCTAAGGGCGACTTCGTCAGCATATAGCGGTGCACCCATCCCAATTTGAAGGGCTCTTGCTCCAATAATTCTTGCTCTTTCAAATCTAGTATGAAGTCGGATTGGTTTAACCATAATAATCACTACGACTCGCAGTCGTGGTTAACCGTGAGAGCGAGTGTTTTTCAATATAACCCTAGGGTTTAGAAGAAAATAATCTCTATTCACTCTCATCGTTATTGATTTTTTGTAGGCCCTTCCACATGATCAATGCCGGTAATAAAGCAACAAATAGGGCAATGAACACCATAATTGCTAGCATAGGCGAATCATCGGTTTTCGAAAAGAGTGGGACGGTTTCTTGTTCGTTATTAAAATCCATATCTCCAGTGGGGCTTTGTGACAGTGAATTCAGCATTCTTATTCCATTTGACTCCAATGTAAAAATTAGTCTCCCTGTCCAATTATCTAGCCAATTAGTGAGGTCTACTTGACTTTGGTCGTGGTTTAATTGGATATAGTCAACAGCCAAATGTGATAGATTTCGATTGTCAAACTCATGAGGTGTGGAATTGGTTTTCCAAATCTTCAGAGTGTTATTGGTAGAGGTATTCCAATTAAGTGTCGAGTTAGATATAGTTAATTCATTTATTCCAAAAAATTCAGTTTGATTGTTTGGCAAACTTTGATTCAATTCATTAGCTTGTTTGGTACCCGTTAGCAAACCTTCCCCGTCAATCACTATGGATGGTATGAATATTAATCTAAAATCGGTTTCATAGCGCTGATTTGAAAAATTCAAATAACTAGAATCAAGTGCTGATGGGTGATGTTGGATAACGGCATATCTAGTTGTGTCAATATTCTCCAAAGATAATTCGACATCTAAACAAGGTTCACACCAATCAGCACCGTAGTATTCGATTAGGTGTAATGGCCGCCATGCATGGCATAACTGCTCATCTAAGCACTCTGAGTCAATTACCATGACATCGATTGTGTGGCCAAAAATAGTTTCTTCTTGCGTAGTTACTTGTTCTTGACCTTGGACAGTTACCATGCTATTAAAACAGCATAGCATCATAATGAGAAGTACTGCAATTGACGCAGATTTATCATGTCTTATTGGCTTAGAGGGTGCAAGGCATGTGTTCAAAAGGGGCACTCTACTCCAATGATTCATGCAACCCGCTTGGTGGCGACGCCCTTCAACCTTGCCGTTGATGATGTTGGTTTTTGCTATCTTGATAATTTCGTTTGGCGGTGCAATAAGGATCCACGATGCGGGAGAGTCTTGTCCTGACTGGCCTAAGTGTTTTGGAACCTACGGTTTTGATATTTCAGAAGCGGAACAGGAAGCGTATTGGGAAGAAAATCCAGATGAAATAGATTCTAGAGGTATAGAACATAGATATACTGTCTTCGAAATATTTCTCGAATGGTTTCATAGATTTTTAGTTGGAGTTATCGCTGTTCCAGTATTACTCAATTTATACGTCTCAAAAAAAGGTATTGACAAATACGGTAAGAACAATTTTTATTCTTCTGTGTTTATTTCCGTGATGTTATTGATACAAGCAATTGCTGGAGCAGTTACCGTATTTTATGACAACGCTGATTGGTCAGTAGCATTACACCTTTCACTTGCTTCAATATTTACAGCCGCAATATTATGGCAATACAAGTTGACAAGAGTTGTTGAAGGAGCAAATTGGTCGTTCATAAAAGCCTCAACCAAATTTGTCGATAATTACCAGAAAAAGTTTGATCTCATAGCAATATCAGTCTTAATTTTGTTAGTATTAGGCGCTTGGGTGTCATCAACTGCAGGTGGCCAATACAATCAGTCGTGCTCGGTTGGGTTTCCAGATGCATGGCCTCAATGTAATGGTGAGATTCTCCCGTCTTTGGACAATTCAGGAATTTTAGTTCAAATGATTCATAGAATTGGCGCTCTATTAGTCGGTATTATCTTGTTAATGTCATTACTAAAACTAAACCAACAAAAAGAAGATTACGATAATGCTGAGCCTTACTACAAAGCAATGCTACTAACCACGATATTTTGGTTCAGTAACTTACTAATTGGTGCGTCTTATTTGATAAAGGCAGAAATTGGCGAATTCCCTGAATGGATATCTCTATTACATTTGCTTGGCGGCGTCACAACATTCCTCGTAGCTGCTAGTGGGCCAATGATGTTCAGGCTTACGCACTACAAGGACGTTGATTGTGATGAGTGATTAGATGGGAGATGACAAAGATTCTCTCAAACCCCATCCTGGATGGTTCACAGTTTTTGTTCAATTGATGAAATTAAGAGTTATTGTTCTGTTACAAATCACCGCTATTTGTGCCATATTAGTGCATGATATGTTAGCAAGACACGGGCTAATTGACGTAGATAGGACTTGGTTTGACACCCTCTATGCTTGTATAATTACGGTCGTTGGAGGTACACTCTCTGCTGGGGGGTCAAATTCGATTAATATGTGGTTTGATTCTGATATCGATCAACACATGCGTAGGACTCAAAAGAGACCTGTACCTCAAGGGCATATTTCCCCCAATGGAGCACTAATATTCGGTCTGATAATAGCAATCACTGGCTCATCAATATTTTTTCTAGTTAGTTGGAAAGCCGCTTTTTGGTCATTCTTTTCTGTGGCTTTCTATGTCTTAGTTTACACTATGTGGCTAAAGCGAAGAACACCACAAAATATCGTGATAGGCGGTATTGCAGGCTCAACTCCACCACTAATTGGTTGGGCAGTAGCGGCGGCAGATTATACCAACAACTTGAATCCGTTTGACTTAGGCTCACCAATTCCTTGGATGCTTTTTGCCTTGATTTTCCTTTGGACTCCTCCTCATTTTTGGGCTCTAGCCCTTTATCGTTCAGGTGAATATGCTAAGGCTGAAGTTCCAATGATGAATGAAGTCAAAGGAGCAAAATATACCATCAAGCAGTCTAAAATTTACTGTGTCCTGTTACTTATGCTTGGCTCGGTGCCTTGCTTTTGGCCAGAGTCAGGTTTGCCTTTGCTGTGGGCTTTTGTTGCTGGTGGCCTAACTATCTGGTATTCCGTTTCAGTTTGGGCAATTGACCCTGAAGAGCCATTTGACGCAAATGGGAGAATGCCCAAAGCAGCAAAATCATTTTTTAGGTCGCTATATTATCTAGGGTGGATGTTTTTATTATTGGTCTTAATATGTGCAATTCCTCCAGAATCTCTGGGATATCTCGGTCCTTTATCACAAAATTAGACCTTGTTAGTCAACCGTCATATTCATGACTAGTTCTAAATTGGCAAGACCAATTGCGGCAGTCGCATAGCCTGGCCATTGCGCTGGATTGCTAATCCAGTGGTGTCTCACCTCGGGAGTTCGAATCTCCCCTGCCGCGCCATCATTCGAAAAAGTCATCAAATTCGTTAGCCATTGAATCAGCGGCTTGTCTTCTTTTACGAGCACTAACTACCTTTCGAAGTCTTCTAAGGCGTTTAGAGATCAATGCAAGCATAATAATTCCCAAGCACAGTATAACTAGAGTTATTGAACCTGCTACCTTGAATTCTTGTTGTTCCATATTATCAGAAAAATCTCCTAACCAATCGTTACCAAGAGGCGGCTCAGCCTCAGGTTCAGGTTCAGGGATTATGTGTTGGTTGTAAGCCCACCAATCGTCTTGGATGTGCACTCTTTCGACATTTTCTGAAGGGTATATAGCAACGGTTCTTTCATTGCCAAATTCGTCAATTGGAGTTAGAATATAATAAAATGTTTTCATTGGTCTTATCTGTTCATCATCAATACCTTTCTGAGTGTAGGAGTAACTTTCTCCTGCGACATATTCTATGTTTTGTAAAACAGGGCTGATTAATGTCAAGTCAATTCCGTTAGGATTTTGTTCTATACGATATAAGTTCCATGTCTCGTTATTTTCACCATCTGGCCATATCCATGACAGAGTTATTTCATAACAAATATTCCAGTCTTTTAAGGTGTTGAAGCAATCCGAATCATTAGTGAATTCCCAGTTATGATTGAGGTTTACCAGCGATGTTGAAGGTGGTGTAGAATCTCCACAAATGAATGTGCTGTTTCCACTATCATCCATTGTTACATTGGCCAATCTGTTGTACGTATCTCCCTTTCTGTCAACGGGGACTATTGCATAGGAAGCGCAAAAGCCGTCTGGTATGGCTTGTAAATCAGTCCAAGAATTTTCTTCAATGGTGACGAATGTCCTAAATGTGTTGTCAGTCAAGTCGTTCCATAGTACTTCATCAAATTCTTCATTTGGTGAAGGGAAAATAGTACCGCCAAAATCAGGAACTAGTCTTTGGTAGATATTCCATCCGAGGTTGTATACGCTATCTGTTTCACCTACCGGATCCCAAGTCAATAAGAAATTTCCATTTGAGATTAGTGAGGTCGTAAAGTTCCTCGCTTCTACACTTGGTTCGCCTAATGTGCCAATCAACAGGATAACTGAAGATTCGAATATTCTTACAGTTAGTTCCGAATTAGTGCTGTAAGAATAGTCCTCTGAATTAAAAAATTCCCAATTTTTGTCCACTAAAGAATCTAATTTCCTTACTTCAATCGAGTCTAGGTCTACATTTGATGGCAATAACTCATCCAGATATAGATTTATGTCTACCCAATTCTGTCCATCAAATGCGGATTGATTATTGGTCAAATCTGACATATCAAAACCAACTAACAATAGTGGGCTTTTTCCGTTTCCAATGCTGTATGTTTCATAAGGTTCAGGATATGCACTTTGGTGAGAAATGGTAACAGTATTGCTGGAAGATATTGCACTAGCATCATAATATGGTAGGTTCTCTATCTCTATCTCTCTGTATACAAAGAGGCTAAAATAGATACTTTCGCTATTGCCAAAAGAATCAGAAGCAATCATCTTGAAGTTGTGACTGCCTAGTCCGTAATTTGAAGTATCAATTACGATATTATTGCCGTGATCAATATTGATGATTCCACTATACCACCAACTGATATTTACTGGGGCAGCAGCAAACGGATTTGTAATTGCGTTTATGGATACCAATTCGTTATCTGTATACCATTCTTTTTGATTAACAATGTCAATTGAACTACTGATTTGGGGAACTATGACCTCAGCAGTTTCTTCTAGTATATTGTCACTAGGCGCAAAATCATTGATACCTAAAAATTGAGTGGGCAAACGAGCTTCAAGTTCTACAGCTTCGCCTTCAACTTGCATGTTGAAACTGCATGAACGTTGCTGGTCCGGTGATAATGTCGTTATGAAACATGATTGTATGTTGCCTAAATCACCATCAATTATGAGGTCAAGGCTGAAATTCAAAGCAGTGTTATTACCACTGTTTGTGAGTGTGACTGTAACCATGTCTATGCCGTAGTAGTATGTGGTTGAAGAAGGGTTATGGCTTGGGGATAAAGAATCAATCTTAATATCCATATCTGAATTGATGGTTATTTGAGTACTATGCAGGTTGTTATCTTCAAACATATCGCCGTGTGGGTTGCCAGTTGAATCGAAAATGCCATACAATAAGGTGAACTCACCGTCTTCTTCGAAGGAAAAATCAGGTAGGTTCATGGTAAATGTTCTGTAGAAAGAAAACGCTGGGAAGTTGGTAGAATATTGGTATGATTCTTTCAGCATTTCGCTTTCGCTGTGAGTCCATAACTGCCATCCAACTGTCGCATTTACTAAGCATGTGTTACACAAATTTGCAGATGCAGAAAAAGGAATGGTGTATATTGTGTTGTTGTTGAATATCCTTTTGTTGTCCCTTTCAACTAGTGCTGGAATATTATTAATAATGTCTTCATCATAATCTAATTTTATATCGCTAAATAATAAACTTGCATTGATTTGAAACGTAAATACATCGTCAGAAGGGTTAGTATCAAGTTCATCAAATTGGTAGACTACAGTCAGTGTTTCATTTAATCCATTTGGATAGAACGGATCTTGTGAAACAAAGGTTTCGTTCGCCCCAGGAATCATATTTGTGACCGATATTATTCCAGAGTCCAAGCTATTACTAATACAACTATTTGCTACTTCATCTCCAAGGCAAACAAACCAATTGATATCTCTTATCGGTGATACTAAGTTGTGATTATTTTCAATAGTTGCTTCAAAATATGTGGCGACATATGCAGGAATGAAATCATCTTGCGATGGAGATGAATTGGTAATAGATAGGTCTCCAGTAGTGGATGCCTCGACTTCATCTACTAATTTGACCGTTGCTAGCATTGAAAATAATATTATTGCCACAATGAAAGCACTGGAAATTTTCTTATTATTTCCACCAGTAACCAACACTGTCATATGTCTCCCTTACATTTGTTATTCAAAGACTCATCGCTCCCAGAACCCTAAAAATGTCGAAAATTAAGGATTTATTGAAATCCCATCCGGCAAACTCTTGAGTCTGTTGTTGCTGGCGTATACATGGTCTCAGGTCCAACTTCATCAATTAGAAAAGATGAGGGGGGCATGACTGCAGTCATTGAATTTCTCTCTGCATTCACCTTATTTCTGATGATATTGACTGCTTTTTTATCACTTGCTCAATTGGAAATGGGTTCCAATGATACTTCAGTGGATCGATTAGATCGTTCTGCTGCACAAGGTATGGACCGACTTACATCCGACGGTGGTTGGTATGTGCCTGTCTTTGAGGACGGGGCTTACGATTACCAAAATTCAACATCACAATGGCACGAGAAATCACTTGACGAATTAAACTCGGGAATTGTAATGGCAGGGCTAATGGATGGATATTCTATAGATTTCGATAGAGTATCAGCTTTGCAAAATGTTACCGAAAGTAGCCTGTTGGCGGGGTTGGGTTTAAGTGAATCATTCAGTCTACATTTAAGCATCAAAATAACTGAAAGTAACGATGTTCTAAGAGATGGATTATTATTATTTTCTGGTGGTACCGAAAGAGGGACTGCTTCGGCATCTTCAACAGCCTTCAAAGAATTACAAACCGGCGCAGAAAAGGTTCTGATAATCTTAGAGGTCCACAATGGTGGCAGGAGTACTAATGATTTGATGCTCACCGAGATTAGTCCTAGATCAGTCTCTGGTAGTCCTGAATGGATTGAATTGTATAATCCAAATGACTTTGCAATTGACCTCAAGGGCTGGAGTATATCTCACATATCTCCAAACCTTAACAGTAATCTGTTGTTAACAGAAGGTGTGGTGTCAGGACTATCTACAACAATTATGACCGGTGACCCTAGTTCACAAGACGTCGGTTTGGCCGACCATGTGGTTGATTTAGGCGGCGAGGGTTTCTTGGGAGTTGGCCAATTGAATTTACTCGATGACGGGGGAGGTGTTGTTATCTTAAGCTATACTCAATTAAGTGAATTCCAACCGTTTGAGGTAATGAGGGTCGAATGGGGTGGAGATACTGGGTTTTTCTTAACTCCAAGCCAATCATTAGAATATGTTCCACCAAACTTCCCTCCCACACAAGCAGACTGGCAGATATCATCTTCGCCAACCCCGGGCATTGTCAATATACTTTGATTTTAGAGTGCGATGCCCGAGTAGATAATCGGATGCTTCATGAACCTCAGGGCGTTAGGAGTGTCGTTCCCCATGCAACCAGTTGGTATGTACTCCCGAGACCGATGTGTAACGGGGGTCCACGGGTTAGATGAAATTTTACGGGGCGGAATACCTTACGGGTCTACTGTTCTTGCTGCTGGAACATGTGGCTCTGGAAAAACTACTTTGGGAATGGAATTTCTTGTCCGAGGTGCTAATGCTGGAGAAGCATGTGCGCATTTTACGGCAACGGAGCCTTCGGTGAAATTATTGGAAAATATACGCCAATTCGGCTTTTTCGACATGAAAATGGTTGATACTGGCTTGATTAATGTCTTTGACATGGATGTTCTGTATTCTTGGCTTGGCTTGGAAAAATCTTCATTTGACTTGGATGATGTTCATTCGCTAATCAAGTCGATTGTGGACATTGTCAATACTATTGGCGTCACAAGGTTGGTAATTGATTCGGTTACCACACTATGTTACAAAATCAAATCAGAACAACTAATTCGAGATTTCTTGTTTACACTGGGTAAAAAACTCGCAACATTGGGCTGTACTACAATATTGATTGCAGAAATCACTTCTGCAACACAAAATGCTCACTGGTCCTCATTTGGCGTTGAAGAGGCAATATGTGATGGTATTATTGTTCTTGGAGACATTGAGCGAATGGGCCACCTGCTAAGATTCCTACAGGTGGTAAAAATGCGAGGTACATCTCACAGTAGGGCAAAACATGCGATTGAATTGACACCACTAGGCGTTATGTTAACCCCAATGCTCAAGTGGGGCGCGGTAAATGACAATTTGAATAGATGGGGTTCTTGAGATGTTTGAATTAGACCAAGGAATTGCCGATCAGTTAACCGAAGTCTCACTGAACAGTTCAGTACAAGTCAGGTGTGGCAACTCAAATTCTTTCATGGTCACCGCTAGTACTCTAATTCCTCTATTACAAATGTTTGAGATGAAAGGCGTTTATATTTCGGCAAGCCGGGGTGCCGCTGAAGTAATCCAAGGTTTTGAGTCAGTTGGTATCGATGTGTCTCAAATACAATTCATTGATTTAGTATCCTCTGGAATTTTAGGTGGCACCAACATCCCTTACAACAATGTCCATTTCGTTGATAGCCCGATAATGCTTGAATCAATACTGCTTAGAACCCTTTACATTCTCAAAACTAACCAGTCAGAGAGAAATTTTGTCTTTATTGATAGCGTCAATGCACTTGCAATTTACAATGAAGACAGGATGCTTGCAGAATATCTTCATACTTTTATTAACACCTTTAGGCAACAAGATGTTCTTTCTGTAATATTGAATGTACCCGATCAGACACCTCCGCTGGTATTGTCAAATTTGGATCTATATTGCACAGATTTAGTCGATAGAGGTCAAGTAGTAATTCATTGAGTGGATAAATATGGCAAAAGACGTACAATTTGACTCTGAAGATGAGGAATTCTTCGGCAGTGTTGGTTCCTTTGGTGTGCCAAAATTCGACAATGAAATGCGTGGTGGCGTACCGAGGGGTTTTACCATGATTGCCTTTACAGATATTGGCTCAGGAAGTGAGTTATTTGCCAAGCAATTTGTTTCACCTGCTGAGGAAGCAGAGAATACCATATACATTTCAACCAATGAAGGTCAAGCAGAAATTGTCCGTATCTTCCAAAAATACGATTGGCCATTGGATATCAATGTTAGAACAATAGGAGAAGAATATAATTCTAATGTTCTAGAAAAAGAGCTATTGGCGAGTAGATATCGTCTCGAGGGCTTCAGGTTAGAAGATATTCAAAGACTTGCACAAACAAGATTTGTTGAGGAAAGTAATCAAGATTATCTCACCGAAGTTACCAATGAAGTAATGGCTTTAGGGCCTTATTTTAGAGCAGTTCTAGACAGTTTGGACTTCTTCTTGCAAAGAGATGACCCAGCAAGAGTCATAGCTATGGTAAGAATGCTTCAAGCACACGCTCAACTGTATCGTGGCTTGTTGTTTATCTCAGTATCTACTGATGGACTTTCACCAAAAGTAAAGCAAGAATTATCCTCAATAGCAGACATGGTATTATCATTTCAAGTAAGAACTGTTGGTACTGACTTTGAGACCTCAATGATCGTATCAAAGTTTAGAAACGCCCCGGAAAACCTGAAAATTTTAGTTTTCAGAGTAACTCCAGAAGAAGGAATCACTCCAGAAACGGTCGAACGTATCGCTTGAGATTCCAACGATATGTCCAAAGAGGACGGGCTTGAGGGCTTGACATGGCAAGCAGAAGTGCTACAGGTGGTTATGACCCGTCTGGAATTGATCTTGATGAGTGGGAGATTTTGGAATCTCAACTTGAGGAATCAATCCCAAACTACGACCGTGTCAACCGTCTAATGACTTTCGGGCAGGACAAGGCGTGGCGAAAAAATGTTAGAGAACATGCAGAACCTGGAATGACGGTATTAGAAGTTGGCTGTGGCCCTGGTTCCTTTGCTGAGGACATAACTGGTGTTAATTTAACTTGTCTTGACCCCTCTCCAGAGATGCTTAAGGTGGCCAAAAGAAGAGTCGACTCAGCGAGAAATTCCCGAGGAGAATCTCCTGCCGATTACGTTCAGGCAATCGCTGAGGCAATACCTTTGCCAGATAATACCTATGATAGAGTGTTTTGTTTATTTTCATTTCGTGATTTTCAAGACAAGGAAAAAGGTCTTGAAGAAATTTTAAGAGTTTTAAAGCCAGGTGGTCAATTGGTCATCTGTGATGCAGGAAAAGCCAATTGGTTGCATGGTTTTGCTGGAAGAATTTGGATGTCAACGGTCGTTCAATTAATGGCACGTTATGTCACTAAGAAGAAAGATCATCCTTGGAAAGGATTAGCTAAAACTTACTCTCATTACGGCACTAACCGTTATTATCGTAATGTGATGAAAAAAGTTGGCTTTCAGAAAGTTCAGGGCAGACTATTATTGCCCTTTGGCATGGCTAGTAGATTTCGAGGATGGAAGGCAGAAAAATAGTTGCGTGGGCCGTTTTGTGTAAATTTTGAACACCAACTAAATCATTACACTCATAAACCCCCTCTAATTGGCCTTTTCTGTAGGTGATGAAGTTGAGTATGGCTGAGGTTCTACGCAAAATCAAGCAAACCGAGAGAGAGGCTGCAAGACAACTGTCTTCAGCAAAGGACGATGCTAACAAAATAGTGTCTGATGCGAGAAGAAAATCCACTGAAATAATCAATAAATCTGCTGATGATTCAGTAACAAACACCCAATCTACTCTTGACGAAGCAAGAAGTAAAGCTTCCAAAGCGGCTGAAAAAGTCATACAAGACGGTTCCACAGCGGTTGACTCTATTACGTCAGCAGCCGGAAAGAATCAATCAAAAGCAGTAGATTATTTGCTGAAAACAATGTCTTCGTTGTAGGTTTTTTAAATGTTTGAAACAGCTGAGATGTCCCGACTTACCGTTGCGGCACCAGTTGGTAAACTCGAACACGTTCTTCGAACATGTGCAGGTCTTGGATGCGTCCACATTGAAGAGTATGGCAACTTTGAGGATGGAATTGGAGTTGGTAAATCAATTAATACCGATAATTCAGGACGTGTTAGCCAGTTGCTTACCAAGGCAAGAGCGCTTCAATCCGAATTAAACGCAAACAATACAGGCGGTGCCAAATCTGCTATTGAAGCAAATAAGTTGACTGAATCAATGCCAGAAAAAGTAGAATCTGCACTCTCAATGGTCGATCAAATTCGTGATGCACAATCAGAAATTTCCAATCTGGATGAGAGGATAAGAGCCTTGAGCAGAGTCGAACCACTTGGGATACCGCTTGAATTAATGAGCGGGTTTGAAGGATTGGAGATTTATATTGCAGAGTCTGCTAAAGCTTCCAAAGCACATGCCGTGTTCGCTGACATGAGTTCTGATATAGAATTGCAAACCTCGTCGGGAATCATAGCCGTCGCATGTAAAAAATCAGATGGTGCAGCTGTGCAAATAGGTCTAGGCGAGTTAGGGGCGAAACCAATTCAAATCCCCGCCGGAGAAGGTTCCCCAAGTGAAATGATTGCTAGTGCAGAAGCAAAAATCTCGGAATTAGAATCATCAATAACAACTTGTGAGGAAAAGTTGACTGCATGGAATAATTCCAACGGTGATAATTTAGTCATCTTGCTTGAACATTTGGAAAGAGAAGAATCAATCTATACTGCTCCAACACTACTTGCAGTTAGTAACCAAGCCTTTGTCCTAGACGGTTGGGTCCCCACTAGTGACAAAAACACAGTGATGAAGGCTCTTGAAGGTCAAGCATCTCACGTTTCTATAGAAAAATATGAGGCGCCCCACCACGGCCATGGTCATGGCGATGATGACACCCATGAGTCCAAAGAAGTGCCAAAAGAATTGGTTATGCTTTCAGATTATCTTGACGAAAAGAATATTTCGGTATTCCAGTTCTTTAGGAGTATGGATTTAGATGACTCAGGTGAGCTGGAATTTAGAGAAATCGAATCTGCGATGAAGAAAGCCGACATCCCCGATATGCCGCCTCTAAATATGGCAAAATTCCTTGCTGCTATCGATCTTAATAGAGATGGAAAGATTAATCTGCCAGAATTAGATTTGGCAATTGGCACAATTAGAGCCGGAAAACACCATTTAGATGAACACCATGATGATGCAGAGCCGCCGATTAAATTTGAAAACGGAGATATATCAGAGCCATTTGAGTTGTTAGTGGACTTAGTCGGAAGGCCAAAATATGGCACATTTGACCCAACTTTGCTGATGACAATAACATTCCCGTTATTCTATGGAATGATATTAGGTGATTGGGGATATGGGTTAGTGTTGTGCGCTTTAGCAGCCTATCTTGGCAGTAAGCCTTTCGCAGCAGACCCACTTGCCAAAAACGGATTGACTATCCTTAGATGGATGGGGATTTGGTGTATTATTTGGGGATTGATTTTTGCTGAAGGATTTGGCTTTGTATGGGATGACACAGGTCAACTGGGGTCCTCTTCGCCATTTGCTGGAATATATGCTTGGACTTACAGCAACATTCACGTTCCTGGTGCTTTAGCAGATTTACTTGGCATGGGGGGCCTTCATGTTCCATTCCACAGAGCAACCGTAGGCGGTGGCCTGCAAGAATATGTGGTATTATCTGTTTACGTTGGAGTCGCACACATATTCCTCGGATTAGTAATTGGTCTATTCACTGTTTACAAAGCGCATGGAGCAGCAGCTGCATACTTTGAGAAAGGTTCGTGGATTCTAATTCTAACTGGAGGCACCATGCAAGCTAGGAATATGGTTATGGGCTACAACGGTTTATTCGAAATTCAAATCTGGTCACTCTTGATTATTATTGGACTAATTAGTCTGATTATCGGTCTGGCTATCTTCGAGAAGTTCGGCTGGGTCGGAGGAATCATCATGGGCCCAATTGAAACATTTGGTTTGCTGGCCAACACTCTTTCTTACCTTAGAATAATGGGTGTTGGTGTGGCTGGAGTCAAAATCGCTGAAGTATCCATCACTATGGGCTGGGAGAAAATTGGACCTGCCATTGATTCAGGTGACATTTTGACTATAGTATTGGGATTAGTTTTGTTCATTCTAATCCAACTTTTCGCCATTGCCTTGGGTATATTATCACCTACAATTCACGCCGTTCGTCTACACTTTGTAGAATGGATGGGCAAATTTTACGACGGAAGTGGGAAGGCATTCTCCCCACTTGGCGGTCGAACTCTTCACGTGGAGAGTGAATCATAGTCCATCGGACAAAATGGAGGTAGCAATAAATGAATAAGAATACCCTGAAAATGAGCCTAAGAACACTGATCGTATTGTTGGTAGTAACCCTGGTTGCCCAAGGTGTTGCAGCACAAGATGCAGCAGCAGAAGACGAGAACGACATAAACGGAGATATCGGCATGATAGGTGTCGGTCTAGCACTTGGTCTTGCGGCCATTGGTGCCGGTTACTCACAAGCAGCAATCGGTAGTGCCGCTGTAGGCATGCTAGCGGAAGACGGAAGCAAATTTGGTGTCGCACTAATCTTCACCGCTTTGCCAGAATCTATCGTTATCTTGGGCGCATTGCCGTTGTTCCTACAGTGAACATTTAACTTTGACAGTTTAGATTACTGTTGGAGAAAATGGAGGAATAAGTATGACGCTCGAAACATTGGCTAAAGACATTGCAGCATCTGCTAAAGCAGATGTTGATGCAATTCTAAAAGAGGCCAAAGCTGAAGCAAAGCAGATTATCAATGACGCAGAGACTAAAGCCTCTGGAATAACAGATGAAGCTAATTCACGTGCAGAAAGAGAAGCATCACAGATTTCTAGAGAAGTTGTTGCTAGTGCTAGACAAGCAAATCAAAAAGCAATATTGATTGCTAAAAGAGAAGCAATGGACAGCACCTACGCAGAAATAAAAGAAAAACTTGCAGATCCTGGATTTAAAGGACGAGCAAGTATGTTGAAATCATTGATGTCAAAAGCAAATAAATTAGCATCTGCAGACTTTGTAATTAGGCCTGTTGAAGTAGATAAAAAAGCACTTAGTGATTTGAAAGGTAAAAGGAAAGTTGGTGAGTCTGTCGAAGGACTTGGCGGTTTCATTCTCGAAGCTGCAGATAGTTCTGTGTCATATGACATGAGATTTGATACACTGCTAGACTCAACCTGGGCAAATTCTTTGTCTGAAGTTAACAAAATATTGTTTGAATGAGGTGAAAAAGTTGGCTGGTAATACTGCATATGTTGCTTCGAGAGCTAAATCTCGAAGAAAGAAACTTGCAGATTTGTCGCGTATGCGCCAATTAATCAACCAATCAACAGATCAACTTACATCATCAGTAAGCAATATGGGTTATTCAGATGAGGTGAATCTATATGCCGGTAAATTGACTGGTGCGGATTTAGTCGAAGCTGCCTTGACGCATAATTTAGAATCTGAGCTAAATAATATACTATCTATGTGCAATGGAAAGATTCGTGACGTAGTAGAAATTTACTCATCAAGATTCGAATACCAAAACGCAAAGGTCGTGCTAAGGTCAGTGGTCAATAAAGTCTCTTTGGATAAGGTTTCAAATTCAATATTACCTGATTTGAATGAGATTAATACGCCTTGGCTGAAAATCATTGAAAACTCTGATGACTTGCGTTCTGCGGTATTACAAATGCGCAGAAAATCGTTTGGCTCTGATCTCAAGTCATTATCAGAAGATTCTAGATTATCAGATTATGAAGATGCTTTAGACCGTCATTATTACAAATCTGCGATTATGTCACTAAAGACAAATAATCCGCCTACTAGATACTTGAGAGATTACTTAGCAATGGAAATTGATCACAGGAATATGCTAAATGTACTTGAAGCAGATTCAATCGGTATTACGCCGGAAGAAACAGCAAGTATGCTAATTCCTGGTGGAAAAATACTGCCAACTAGGTCATTTTCAACAATAGCAGCCGGAGGTCGGTCAGCTCTAATGGACGTCCTAAGAGCCTCCTCAAAATTTGATATGACGCACTTTGAAACACTTCTTGAAGAAGTTTCTAAGTCAAGAAGTTTAGATTCAGTAGTTACTTGGTTTAAGGAAAGGGAATATAAGTTCATGAAAAAGATGAGTTATCTCCACCCCATTTCTGCATTACCAATCGTTTACTATGTAGCTATGAAAGTGCAAGAAGTAGCAGATTTGAGAATTATAGTAAGAGGAAGATTTGCCGGTTTACCACCGGAAGTGCTCGAGGCGCACATACTGTGAGGTGTAATTATGGAATTTTCAGTAGTAGGTTCACAAGAATTCACTTTGGGATTCCAACTTGCAGGAATTTCAAACACTTTCAACCCAGAGACAGAAGATGAGATGATATCTCAGCTAAAATCTCTATTAAATTCAAAAGACGTAGGGATTATCGTGGTCGACTCCGCGATAATACCAACCCTACCTGAGAGATTGAGAAATCAACTCTCGACATCAGTAACCCCTACTGTTCTAGGAATTGGAACAGAAGAGGATACTACTTTGCGAGACACAATTCGTAAAGCAATAGGAGTCGATTTATGGAAATAAATTCCAACAAGGAGGAAAAAATATGAGTAATGAAGGAGTAATATACCGAATATCCGGTCCTGTGGTGACCGCTACTGGAATGAATGCAGCTATGTACGACGTGGTCAGAGTTGGAGATGAAGGTCTGATGGGTGAAGTTATCGAACTTCACGGCGATAAGGCTGTAATCCAAGTGTACGAAGATACGTCTGGAATACGTCCTGGAGAGCCAGTTTTGAATACCGAGGAAACACTCTCAGTATCACTTGGTCCCGGTCTTCTGACCCAAATTTATGATGGGATTCAAAGGCCTTTGGCGACACTTGAGGAAGTAATGGGTGTATTCATTACCAGAGGTGTTGATGCAGATGCTTTTGATTTGGAAAAGAAATGGACTTTTGAAGCAGTTGTTGCCAAAGGAGACGAGGTTGCAAGTGGTCAAGTAATTGGGCACGTACAAGAGACTGAAACAATTGTTCACAAAATCATGGTACCTCCGGGTAAAAGTGGTAAAGTAAAGTCAATTAAATCAGGTGACTTCAATGTCACAGAAACTGTTTGTACTCTTGATGATGGCTCAGACCTTCAAATGATGCAAAAGTGGCCGGTAAGATCACCTAGGCCATTCCGCCAAAAGTATGCACCAGACACTCCTCTAGTTACCGGTATGAGGATTCTAGATTTCTTATTCCCCTTGGCAAAAGGTGGAGCTGCTGGTATTCCAGGTCCATTTGGTTCTGGAAAGACAGTCACTCAACAATCGCTTGCTAAGTATTCAGATGCCCAACTTGTTGTTTATATTGGATGTGGTGAAAGAGGCAACGAGATGACTGAAGTTCTTGATGAATTCCCGCATCTAATTGACCCAAACACCGGTAAGCCATTGATGAACAGAACTGTTATGATTGCCAACACTTCAAACATGCCTGTAGCTGCCCGTGAAGCGTCAGTTTACACAGGAATTACCATCGCTGAGTATTTCAGAGATATGGGTTACGACGTTGCATTGATGGCTGACTCAACATCTCGTTGGGCTGAAGCAATGCGTGAAATTTCATCCCGTCTAGAAGAGATGCCTGGTGAAGAAGGATATCCTGCATATCTATCATCACGTATTGCAGAGTTCTATGAACGCGCAGGGCGTGTAGAGACGCTCAATGGCGACGATGGTTCAGTTACCGTAATTGGTGCGGTTTCTCCACCTGGTGGAGATATCTCAGAGCCTGTGTCTCAAGGTACCCTAAGAATTGTCAAGGTTTTCTGGGGTCTTGATGCTGGTTTGGCAAGACAACGTCACTTCCCTGCTATCAACTGGCTAAATTCATATTCACTTTACCCACAAAGTCTAGACCAATGGTTTAGAGATAATATTTCGCAAGACTTCCCCGAGATCAGAACTCAGATCAGCGGTCTACTGCAAATTGAATCAGAATTGCAAGAAATTGTTCAATTAGTCGGTTCTGATGCACTACCTGTAGATCAGCAACTTACACTTGAAGTCGCTAGAATGATTAGAGAATTTTTCTTACAGCAAAACGGATTCCACGAAGTTGATGCATATTGTGATATAAATTTACAATACAAAATGGCTAAAGCAATTCTTTCATTCCAAGAAGCTGCAAAGTCAGCAATGGCATCAGGTGCACAATTGAATGACGTAGTTAACATTCCAGCTAGAACCGATTTGATGAGAGGTAGATTTGAAAAAGGCTACATTAATGAAATCGATAGCATGGTAACTACAATGACTGACGAAATTGCTAATACCGTGGAGGGTAACTAGGAGGAATTATCATGAGTGGAAAAGAATATAGAACAATTACCGACGTTAAGGGACCACTGGTCTTTTTGAATAAAACCGAACCAGTTGCATTCGGAGAAATTGTGACTATCAGGCTTGCTGATGGTTCGATGAAGAACGGGCAAGTACTCGACACTTCTGACGATCTCGTCATCGTTCAAGTGTTTGAAGGAACTGCTAAAATTAATCGAGAATCTGGTGTCACATTTATGGGCGACGTTTTCAAACTACCAGTCAGTACTGAACTAATTGGTAGAATTCTTGACGGTGCAGGTAGACCAAGAGATGGAGGACCATCTATTGTCGCAGATGAAAATGCAGATATTATTGGTGCGGCGATCAATCCATACAGCCGACAAAGTCCTCACGACTTTATCCAAACTG
Source organism: Candidatus Poseidoniales archaeon (assembly GCA_009887195.1). Lineage (GTDB taxonomy): Archaea > Thermoplasmatota > Poseidoniia > Poseidoniales > Poseidoniaceae > MGIIa-L1. The sequence goes on from QXXX01000059.1 coordinate 26,189, forward strand.
GTATTTCCGCAATTGATTGTTGTACAACCCTGGTAAGAGGACAGAAGTTGCCAATTTTCTCAGCGTCTGGTTTGCCACACAACGACATTGCTCTGCAAATTGCTCGTCAAGCAAAGTTGAAGGGTTCAGATGAAGAATTTATTGTTGTGTTCTGTGCTATGGGAATCACCGCTGAAGAATATAATTTCTTCAGGTCTGACTTGGAGAGAACTGGAGCGCTAGAGAATGCGGTTCTGTTCGTTAACCTAGCAGACGACCCTGCAGTCGAGCGAATTATTACCCCTAGATTAGCACTAACTGCTGCGGAATACCTCGCATTCGAGAAAGATTATCACGTACTTGTTATCTATACTGACATGACAAATTATTGTGATGCACTAAGACAAATTGGTGCAGCTCGAGAAGAAGTTCCTGGACGACGTGGTTACCCCGGTTACATGTACACAGATTTGGCCATGCTATACGAGCGTGCTGGAATTGTTAAGGGCAAAAAGGGATCTATTACTCAATTCCCAATTCTAACCATGCCAGGCGATGATATAACACACCCAATTCCGGATCTTTCAGGATATATCACTGAAGGACAAATTGTTATCTCAAGAGAATTACATCAGCAAGGTATCTATCCACCAATCAACGTTTTGCCATCTCTATCCAGATTGATGGGCTCCTGTATTGGTGAAAAGACCACTAGAGAGGATCACAAATCTGTTTCCGACCAAATGTATGCTGCGTATGCTCAAGGCCGAGAACTTAGAGGTTTAGTGGCAATTGTTGGTGAAGATGCACTTAACGAAAGAGACAAGCAATTACTCGACTTTTCAGGAGTGTTTGAAGATAAATTCCTGCGCCAAACAAGAGACGAAGACCGTTCAATTGAAGAAACACTTGATCTATGTTGGAATCTAATGTCCTCTATTGATACCAAGTATCTAGTTAGATTAGACCAGAAGTGGATTGAAAAGTATCACCCAGAAAACAAAGAGTGAATCAGGAGAGATATTCATGGCATTGGACATTAAACCAACCCGCAGTGAATTAATTAAACTTAAGGCTAGAATAAAGCAGACTAAAAACGGTTACAAACTGCTGAAAATGAAGCGAGATGGACTTTTCCATGAATTTAGGCAACTCCTATCTGAAATGATAAAAGCCAAGCGAGAACTGACAGATTCATACAGATTAGCAAAGCAAAGAATTGACTTGGCCAATGCG
>QXXX01000006.1:0-1116 GCA_009887195.1 Candidatus Poseidoniales archaeon
TATACTTGCTTTGGCTCTACATAGGCATCGAGTTAATTTGACAATTAGGTCATTTGAACAAGCAGTTAAAGCAGCTCAATCAAAGCATCTGTCAATTAGATCACTGCATGGTTATGAGCCTCTTGAGGATTCCATAAAACGTTCAGTTACCAAGCATTTCTTTTCCTTAACTTGCTCTCTACTAGCGATATTTGCCTTATCTGGTATAGCATTTTATGGTATACAAAGCGACATGGGGAAGAACTTACTTGCTCTCTCTTTTTCCCTGACTATGCTTTCACTTGGTCAACATATTGCGACTAGATCATCAAACTTCAATATGGCAGAACGAACCGGTCTTTTACAAGCATACAATTCACCTGTCCACCCATCGACCCTTGACATGGTTTTTTCAGATTTAGTTAAATCACAACTCGACCCATTACTCAAGTCTGAATATGAGACCTTTGTGAAAGATGTTGAAGCATACGTAAAGCGAGGCGTAGAGCCAAGGTTTGCTAGAGAAAAAATGATGATGACGCTTTACAAGCATTCGCAAGGCCTCGACCTATCATCAGTTTACTCAGAATTTGGTGAAATTCTAACTAAGGCGGGAGTGGAATTTGTTAAGAATCACGAGGTTTTTACCATCGAAGAATGGTTACTAATTATCGATTATATAGAATCACAATGCCCTGCCTTTTTCCGGATGATTGGACGAATTGAGGAGGATTTATCGGCGGGAAGGAAATCTATCAAAGACGACATCATTTTTGAAGTCGATATGGAGAATGTCGTTTACGGAAAAGCAAATTTGTTTACTTACATGCACAATCTATCAGATGAAACAAGAACGGTTGTATTAAGAGTTCAATCTCCAGACTTTAGGCCTCACGATATTGCGATGACTTACCGGTTAAAACCTGGTGAAAAGCAATGGTGGCCTGCCCAAGGATTGCCCCTTTCACAATCTGGTGATGATGATATTTTAGCAATAATGTCTGCTCTATTAAGGGATGGTACTGTTGCATGGCAGTCTTTATTGCCTGAACGATTTGGCGAAGCAACAGTTTCTGTAAGACTTGAAGAAGTCAGCGGAGAATTACTCATTGGTTCACAAATGAATGTCCGTATACG
>QXXX01000006.1:1126-9805 GCA_009887195.1 Candidatus Poseidoniales archaeon
AAAGAAAGAATACGTGCCGCCAGTTCACTCGTTTTCAATATAATTGGGCTAGCAGGTACATTGATTGCATCGACATTACTGACATTTATCATTGTTTAACGACATTTTTTCCAAAGCGTAGATTTGAAATGGTGAACTCTTACGACCAACCATGCGCGGCAAGTTGAACGAGGGCGAAGAAAAGCCAGACGCAGAACTTCGTGAGAAGCTCCATGCAATGGAGTCCAGAGTTCGTAAGATGAGAGAAACTCGTAACAATTTCAATGCTCAGGCTAAGGTTTCAGCAGAAAAGAGAAATTCAGTACAGTCTCAATATAAGGAACATCGAGAGAAAATCGAACTATTTGTTGCTGAAGTAAGAGCCATGCGTGCAGAAATAAAATCATTTAAAGAAAAGCGTAACGCCATTCAAAGTCAAATGCGTGATCTAATTTCACAAATCAAGGGTAAAAGAAAAGATCGCACAGAAAAGCGCTCTGCTACAGCAGAATATGCTGATTTGAAACAACAAGTAGACGCTCTTGAAAAGAGGTTTGAAACCACATCTGTTGGCGTAAACAAGGAAAAAGAAATGGTTAAGAAAATCAAAGAATTTTCTAAGCGAATCGAAGAACTAGAGCCTGAAGTAACTAAGTTCAAGATGGTTGAAGTAGATATGTCCGATATCGATTCAGCAATTAAAACCCTCAAAGCGGAGGCAGATGCAGCCCATAATGCAATGATTGAAGCGGTAGAGAGACTAAATGCCAAAACACCTGAAGTGGATGAAGCATTTGCTCATCGTGATTTCCTTAAGTCAGAAGGGGACAGATTTCATACAGAATTTGTCGAACTAAAAGAAAAGGCTAACGAAGTGCATGCAAAGATTGAGGAATTGATGGTCGATGTCAATAAAGCCAAAGATGAATTAAAAGCCGTTAGGGAAGAAAGAAAATCTTGGTTGACAGATCATAACGCATCGGTCAAGAAAGAGATGAAAACGGGCGCACAGTCTGAAGAAGTTGCGGAATTACTGACTAATTCACTATTGTCCAATGGCTCTATTACATTTGGCGGATTGAGTAACGAAGATTTTGTTTCCAAATCTAAGTCAAAGAAATCTGACAAAAAGAAAAACATGCGAAGAGTTGATGTTTCTAGAAGAAGATAGGTGTCAATATGATTGGCGTTATCATGGCCGGTGGCAAAGGTACTCGACTTTATCCATTAACAGCAAATAGGCCTAAACCACTCGTAAAGGTCTTAGGCAAACCAGTAATAGATTATGTCAATGATGCATTACTTGACGCAGGGGTTAAGGAAGTAATTTTGACAACAGGTTACCAAGGTGAAGGCTTGGTTTCTTTGGTAAAGGAATGGAACCAACAGAAGTCCGGGGATTTTTCAGTTAACAATGAAGCTAGGCCGATGGGGACTGCTGGTAGCGTCAAATTATTGCAAGACAAACTTACTGATACCTTTATTGTAGCGTCTGGTGATGCAATTCTATCTTCTGATTTAAAGAAATTAATTTCAGCCCACAAATTTTCGAAATCTAAGGTGACAATGGCTCTTTGGGAAGTTGAAGACCCCACACAGTTTGGCATTGTTGGTTTATCCTCTAAGATTATGGGGCCAATTGACGCAAATCTTTCTGAAGGTTATATCACTAAATTTTTAGAAAAACCTTCCCTTGAAGATGCATTTAGTAATGTCATAAACGCTGGATTATACATTATTGAACCTGAAGTACTAGAGCATATTCCATTTGATACCAAGTATGATTTTAGTAAAGACCTGTTTCCTAAATTATTGGAATTGGAATGGCCGTTATATGCTAAGAAGCTAGATGGACTATGGTTTGATGTTGGTACGCCAAGTGAACTGGTAAGAGCACAAAATGAGTTAATAGTTAAACGCATGGAACTCCCTTTCAAAATCCCACCAGGTGAAATTACCGATGATGGTGGATATGTTTTTGATAGTGCTGAATCTAAATCTAGAGTGATTAAGAGTGTGCTTTGTGAGCAAGTCTTAGTTGGTGAAAATTGTGAAATCAAAGATAGTTTAATCATGAATAATTCAAAAGTAGGTGATAATACTGAAATTAAAAGTTCAGTTATCGGTAATAATGTCATTATTGGTTCTGAATGTTCTTTAATCGATTGTGTTGTTGGTGACAATGTGTCGATTAAGAACAAGACTAATTTAGTAAATTTACAAGTTGAATCTTAGATAATTGATAGTATTGAATAAATATGACTTGTTGTAGGATTGCATGAGTAAGATGACTGATGAGAATGGAACTCCCTACCGGTCATACAATCGTACTTGGTCTGAGATTGAACAAATGCTTGAGGATGCTGAAGGTAAATTAGTTCAGTGGAAGCAATGGTATGATCAGTGTCGTAAAAATGGAGATCTAGACGGCATGAAGGAGGCAGCTAGAACTCACAAGGCATTACAAGGCGTGGTGAAGACATTAAAGTGGACATTAGGTGAGGAAGGAATTGATAATCCTCTAGAATGATTACCAGCCACGCTGATCTAATCTTACTTCCAAAGTATCTAATTCGTCACCTTTCATCGGCTCTCCAAGAGTCATTGCCATTGCTTCAGCGACTTTTGCACCATCATCATAATGTGCGGTAGCAAGAACTATTGCATCCGCCATGGTTTTTGGGTCTTCAGATTTGAAAATTCCCGAGCCCACAAACACTCCATCCATGCCCATCCGCATCATTAGCGAGGCGTCAGCAGGTGTGGCGATTCCACCAGCAGAAAATGTCACTACTGGGAGACGTTGGATTTCTTTTATCTCTGAAAGTATTTGCACAACTTCTTGGTGCATTGTATCATCAATTGGTCCAAATGGCGTAACTTCGTAGGTTCCTGGAAGGGTTGATTTTTGTGACAATATTTTGTATCTAGAAATTATTGAGTCGGCGGCAACGCTTAGTTGCTCTTGGTCGAGATTTTGTAATTGCTTGATTTCTTGATCGATGAGTCTAGCATGAGTCACTGCAGCGACAACGTTGCCTGTGCCTGCTTCCCCTTTGGTCCTAATCATTGCAGCACCTTCGTAGATACGACGGACAGCCTCAGGAAGTTCAGTCGCTCCGCAAACAAATGGAATTTCAAAATCCTTCTTGTTGATGTGGAAGAATGGGTCTGCTGGAGTCAATACCTCTGATTCATCAATCATGTCGACGCCCATAGATTCGAGAATCCTTGATTCTCCTTCGTGGCCGATTCTTGATTTAGCCATCACTGGTATTGATGTGCAGTCTAATATTCCTTGAATCATGTCTGGATGGCTCATCCGAGCGACCCCACCTTGTTTTCTGATGTCGGCAGGTACTCTCTCAAGCGCCATTACTGCCACAGCACCAGAATCCTCTGCTACTGCTGCTTGTTCAGCGTTAACGACGTCCATGATGACGCCACCTTGTTGCATTCTAGCAAATCCTCTTTTCAAAAGTTCGCTACCGCTACGGAACTGGGTAAAATCTAAATCTGACATATTATCACTGCCTTGATTTAATCTGCGAGAACCGGAGATTCTCCTTCTGCTATTTCTGCATCTACTGATTCTTCAGCATTGCGTTCAATCCAGTGTTCTTCTTCTTCTGGAACATCGGTGTCAGCGAAAATTGCGTCCACAGGGCATTCAGGGATACAAGCGCCGCAATCAATGCATTCGTCTGGGTCGATAACTAGGTAAGTTTCGGCTTCTCTAAATGCATCTACAGGGCAAACTGCTACGCATTCTTGGTACTTGTGGTCTACGCACGTAGTAGTTACAACATGGGTCATAATTTCTCCTCATTCCCTCGGTGGAACTTGAGATACTTAACCCCTTGTGAATCATCACAAATTTTAGGTTATGCTAAAAATCCTAATTTGTAAACAAAATTTTGTTTATTTCACCAATAGCTGTCTGCCCGGGGTAAACTTCAATTTTGATATTACACTTGACCGATTTTTGAGTTGAATTTGTTATCAATATACGTTGTTCAATCAAATTATCCAAACATAATCGAATGTGCAGGGTATTGTTCTCGTCTATTTTCTCAGATAAATTTTCGGCAATTATGGTTTTGTCGACAGTTTTTATTTTGTTAGTAAATTGTTTTACCGCTTTATTTTTGCTTAACTTAAATGAGATTAGGTATACCATAGAGCCGTGATAAGAAGTCGATTTATCAACAGAGATTTCTTGCTCTTCACCCGCTAACCACCCCATAGCGTCAACAATTGTCGCAGTATCATCTACGCCACTGGCAGTGACTCGACAACTTACGTGATGTAGGCCCATACTACTCGGGTAGACTGGTTGTTGAAGAGTTTTGTTGAATATTAGCAAATATTTACCACTCACTGCAATAGTCTCTTTGAAATAGGGGAGGTTAGTCGGCAACTTGCAAGTGGGGTAGCCCCCGCAAGACTAACCGAGTTGATATCGATGGCAAAGAAAGTGAGTGCAAAGGCACGTGCGGCAGCACGTAAACAGCGTGACAAGTGGAAGACAAAGAGATGGTACACCATTCGTGCACCAAGACATCCATGGGATTTCAAAAATATCGGAGAAACGATCGGTGAGTCAGATGAGCATATTATAGGCAGAGTCTACGAAATGACTTTGCAAGAATTCAATGGTGACTTCACCAAGATGCACGTGATTCTAAGGTTCCGTGTAGACGAATGTGTTGGACAAGATGCTCTAACAACTTTCATCGGTCATCACCACCAAACAGATCACATCAGAAGACAAATCCGTAGATACCGCGGAAAGGTAGACGATGTCGTGGATGTAGTGACTACAGACGGTTATTTGGTTAGACTAAAACCATTGATTATCACTCAAAAGAGAGTTCAAACCTCAGTTAAGCAAGTTATGCGCTCTAAGACGAGAGATTTACTTCTCGGCTTTGCCGCAAAGAACACCTATTCTAAGCTACAAGAGGCAATTCTAGGTGGAGAACTTGAAGAAGATGTAAGAAAGGCGGTAAAACCAATCTATCCTATCAAATCAATCTCTATCAGGAAGAGTCAATTGTTACAAACTGGTGTAGTAGATGAAAAAGGTCCAACCCTCGATGAAATTCATGCAGAAGAGGCTAAAACTGCTTCAGAACTGAAAGCCAAGAAAGCAGCAGCTCTAGCAGCAGCCATGGAAGACGAAGAAGATGAAACAGAAGCAACTCCTTCGATTCTAGATGCAGCAGAAGCCATGGAGCCAGAATCTGAAAAATCTAATGACGTTGTAGAAGCTGTATCTGAGGTGGAAGAAACCAAAGAAGTAGTACAAGAAGATACAACAGAACCTGTTGACCATAGCAGTATGACAGTTGCAGAACTGAAAGAACTCCTAAAGGCTGCTGGAAAGCCAGTATCTGGTAAGAAAGCAGATCTAATTGCCCGATTAGAGGAATAACCAACCTCTCTATTGGTGATGCCTAATGGAACGCATTGGCATTATTGGCGGTACAGGTCTAGTTGATTTTGAATTCAAAGACGGCCCTAATGAAGAATACCACATGTTCGAAAAAAGAACAGACAATGTGATGGTACAAACAGAATATGGGCAAGTCCCCCTGAAATGTATGACAATTAACATAATTGGCAAGGATGAAGAAAAGGAATTATTCTTCCTACAACGACATCATAATGGTGAACAAGCAAACAAACCACCACACTCAATTAATCACAAAGCCAATATGGCTGCTCTAAAAGAAGCATGCTGTGATGTGATAATCTCTGTTTGTTCAGTTGGAACATTAGAGGCAGATTTCCCGCCTGGGAAAGTTGCTTTGGCCGACCAGTATATTGATTTTAGTGGAGTTGCTTCGACTTTCAGCGAAGAGTTTGCGACCTTCACTTCTGTTACCGAACCATTCTCTGCTGAATTAAATAATAAATTAGAATCAGGATTAAGGTCTTCCCAAGGATTTGACAACTCTAATGAGCGGATGTATTACACTTATTGGCTTGCCCAAGGTCCTCATTTCGAAACAAGAGCTGAGGTAGATGCAATTGGTCTTCTCGGTGGGCATATGGTTGGTATGACTATGGCAAGGGAAGTAAAACTCGCCAATGAATTGAATATTCCATATTCCGCAATCTGTATCTCATCAAACTGGGCTGCAGGAAGAGAACCGGGCGATAGAAGTGCCGAATTATCTCATCAACAGGTTTCTGCCCAAGCTAATGAACGTTTAGAGCCTGTTTTTCAAACCCTTTTCAATATTTTGAGGGATGAGTAAGAACTATTCTGTACCTTCGTTACAATATTATCATGGAAGGTTTGACTGTCGACGATTGGGTGGCTCACGAGCCGAGCAATGAATGGGAAATAATGATGAAAAAAGTGGCTCAATTCCATCACAAACATGATTTTGCGGGCAAAAATGGTCACGATATGGGCTACCGTATTGCTCTGACTGTTGAGGAATTGGGCGAACTCTCTGCTGCTATCACCAAGGGTAAACCAATTGAGGAGTGTGCAGAAGAAATGGCAGACATTATGATCTTGCTAATGGGACATTCGATTGCGATGGAAATTGATTTAAAATCAGCGTTTGAAAAGAAGTATGCTAGGATTATGCAAAGGGAAGCATTGACTGGGCGTTTAGGCATAAGAGTAACAGAATACAAAAAATAAGCAGTTTTACTTATTTTGAAAGTTTTTGAAAAGTCATATCGTATTGATCACGCTGTGATTTTTCAACAAAGTTATGTTCGTCCAGTGTAAACATCGACTCATCAATTTCTGGTGCAAAGGTGTCTGGTTGGTCAACAGTACAGTGAATGATTGTACGGTAAATGATTTGTGTATAAGGTAAAAATAATTCATATATTTCGCCACCTCCGATTACAAACAAATCCTGTGATTTAGCCATCTCAATTATTTCATTAAAAGTCGCTGTTTCTACATCAGACCTATCGCTTCGAGTTAAGACCACATGCCTTCGATTAGGTAGCATACCTGGTAAACTGTCCCAGGTTTTTCTGCCCATGACAATGGTCCCACCACTGGTTATTGTTTTGAAATGCTGTAGATCGGTTGATTGGCGCCATGGCAAATCACCATCTTTGCCGATGGCGTTTTTTTCATCACAAGCATATATCATTATTATCATGTCAACAACTCAGATGGCAATTGGTGCTGATATGTGTGGATGATGCTGATAATTTAGCACTTCGATGTCATCAAAGGTAAATTTGTCAATATCATCAATGGCCTCATTCAACTTTAAACTTGGTAAATTCATTGGTTCTCTGGTAATTTGTAGACGCGCTTGTTCTAGATGGTTGTTGTATAAGTGAGCATCACCGATTGTGTGAACAAATGCTCCAGGTTGAAGACCGCAAACTTGGGCCATCATGTGGGTAAGTAATGCATATGACGCAATGTTGAAAGGTACTCCAAGAAATACATCTGCGCTTCTTTGGTACAGTTGACAATTCAATTTACCATTTGCTACGTGGAATTGGAAAAAAGCATGGCATGGCATCAATGCCATTTCCTCTAATTCTCCAACGTTCCAAGCTGAAACAATTATTCTACGGCTATTAGGGTTGTTTTTTATCATATCGATTGCCCCAGTAATCTGGTCAATTACCTTGCCATTTTTTGATTCCCAATGGCGCCACTGTTTGCCGTAAACAGGGCCCAAGTCACCATTTTCATCTGCCCATTCATTCCAAATTCTAACGCCATTATCTTGAAGGTATTTTACGTTTGTATCGCCCTTCAGAAACCACAGTAGTTCGTAAATAATGGATTTTAGGTGTAACTTCTTGGTAGTCACCATCGGAAATCCTTTCGATAAGTCAAATCTCATTTGGTGGCCAAATACCGATAGTGTACCAGTTCCTGTTCTGTCGCCCTTTTGTTCACCCTCATCTAAAATTCGTCGGATTAAATTTAGATATTCTTCCATGATGTCACCAACCTAACCAAAGGGAGGAAGTCTTTGATAATTTTCTAGTTTTATTCTACCAACTAAATGGGGAATATGCGATTTAGGGCGCTCCTAATTCACTAATGCTGGACATTAATTGGTCGGTAAATTTTCTATAGAGTGAGGCAATACGAGATTTAATCTCATGTTTCTCTAAATTGGCTTTAATTTGCTTGGTTGACATATTTCCACCTTCCTCGCTACTAAGCCACTCCAGCCATGAAATCTTCTTGCCATAATTTATTTTTACTGGTTTCCACAATTTAGGGAACTTATCTGCTTGTGGTGCCATCATTGTTCTGGTTCCTTCTAACGCTACAGGGACTACACATGCATGCGGGAAGGATGCAGCAAGCCTAGCGACGCCGGTTTTTCCAGGCAGTAAAAAGGGCTTTTCAGTTTTCTTTGAACGTGTGCCTTCAGGAAAAATTCCTAATGCGCAATTCGATTCAAGAACATCAGCAGCAGAAGCAAGTGCTAAATCGCCACCTTCTTCTCGTTGAGTTTCAATCTGTCCGGTGAGATTCATAAATTTTCGAAGAAAGAAATTTTTGAAATGACCGTCTTTAGCTAAATAATGAACTTTCCTTCTTGATGATGCAATTACTAGTATCGGGTCAACATGCGACAGATGATTAGCCGCAAAGATGGTTGGCCCTTTAGTTGGTATCCTTTCAGAACCAGACATCTTTATTCGTAACAAACCTCTAATTATAGGAGAAAAAATAAATCT
>QXXX01000060.1 GCA_009887195.1 Candidatus Poseidoniales archaeon
GGTAGTTTCTTCCTGTTGCCTAAGGATGTTGATGTTGAATATTTTGATTTAACATTCACATCAAATGACATATTTAACATAAACAATTCAATAGAAAGTTTCAGCTTATATCTTGTCGCAGGTAGCCAAGTTGATTTACTCTCTGACTCAATGCCAAATAGGGCAGAATTTGCATTGAAAGATGATGTAATATTTGAAATGGGTAAAGCGACAAATAAATTACAGACCCTTGTCAATGATATAAACACTCCAGTAATCAAAACGGATAATAATGGGATTGATTGGGTAAGAGTAGGATTCAAGATAGTTCAAGCAGATTCTAACAACGGTGGTAGTGTAGAGTTAACAGACCTTGTTGTTATCTACAACAAGACATCGACACTTGATGATAGTCAAGGATTTGGTGAATACATCAAAGAATATGTTGCTACAAATAAGGATCAAGCATCTTCATCAACACAATCTTTGGTTCCAGTTAAGACAGTATCCTCAACAGGTGGGATGTTGACACTCTCAAACCTAAGTATTACAACTCAACAAGGTTATGAGTCAACACTTATCTGGGAAAACGATGTTGAAGGACTCTATTCAACAGGAGAAATCTATTCAGTAGAAACTACTCATGAAGTTTCCCAAAATACAGGCGCATCATTGGCTGAATGTAGGATCAAGTTTAAATCAGGATCGGGGGATTTCTACCTAGGTTATGATCTCTCAACAGGATTTTACGAGTTAGGGGACGATAATGATTATATTTCCATTCACCCTTCTTCCTCAGTCACTTCAATAGGTTCCAATGGTGGTAAACAAGTATCTTGGAAGTTTACTATAAATCCTAATTGGGATGATGAGTCCATTGTAGTGATTTTATCTGAAACAGTTGCAGACAATGGCATTGTTGGTATGTTGTCAGGCAAGTTGTTAAACCCGGACTTAGGTAATGCAGTAGAAAACGATGTGTTGGTCAGTAACTTCACCTTGTTTAATAGTGCAGGCGAAGTACAAGACTTGGTTGAAGCATATTCAAATCAAGAAATAAGATTAGAGGGTAATATTTCGCTTGAAAATGTACAAGCCTCTCCTAATCCAACTTCATATTATCTTGTAGTAGAAGAAAGGGGTCTAGAAATTGACGGTGCATTCACCAATATTACATGGACTGAGATTGCCAACAGAAGTGGCGTAATAAACGGATATTTTGATTGGAATGTGAATTTAGGATTATTTGCCTCTGGTTCTGAAACTTACCGTTTCAGAATGGTCGGCTATGAGGGTGGAGATATTATTTGCCCCCCATTGCAATACTCTCCAGATTCTGATTGTGGGATACAATTCAATTTGTCTATTGACATACTAGATCCAAACCTAAAGTCTGTAGAATTATACAAACGAAACTCTGGCGAAGGTGATGTAAATTCGGACGACAACTGGCGACAAGTATTCGACGATTCCTGGGCTACTCCAAAACTCTCACAAGACTTCCGGTTTACAGTTAGCGACATCCCAACCCCTCCCGAATCTGGCGTTATGCATGTTTGGGTCCAGTATGACCACGACTCAAATTCAAATGGCTTACCTGAGAGTTCAGAATATGTTCAAATTGGCACTACTGTAAGCGTAGACTCACAAAATGCCACTTTTTCTGGCACTTACAATGATTTTGCCAACTCAGGCTTGAAAGGTAAGGTCAGTTTATGGATAGAATGTTACGATTTAGCGGGCAATTCAGTAGATGGGGGCAGCCCCGGATTTGATAATGACTATGTTACATATGTTAGTATGGATCTTGAGTATCCGACTATTAATTCGCTTAAGATTGAAGATTCTTTTGGCATCGGCATGGTTGAAAATATACCGTCAAATCCTCCAGAAGGAGTTGGTGTTTGGAACCAAACTATGTTTGCTGGTAATGAATACAACATCATCATCGATGCAGAGGATGGAAATGGATGGAAAGATGTAGAGTTTGTTGAAGTTATTCTTGCACCTCAAGAAACAAACTACGATTCAAAAATAACATATTATCCTCGTAATCAAACTGCCTGGACAAATAGCGACATGTTTTCTATCTTAGAAAATTCACAAGGTGAGTCAAGAGCGACTATTAGGACAATAGATGACAATACACTTCTTGACCCATTTGAACCAAATTTCATAATTAGTGTTCCGATTTCATTTGATTGGGGATTACCACTAGTTGGCGAGTATACACCATCTTTCCAGATAAAAGATTTAGACAACTCTCCAGTATTTTCTGAAAGTTCATTCCGTCAAACATGGATATATGAAAACGACATGAGGTTAGATTTCCGTTCTAATTTAGATGGAAAAGAAATGATATCTCCAACTCTTACAGATCAAGATGTGCCTATTTCTGAAAATCTTTATCACGAAATTGGTCAAGATGATTTCATAGGTTCAGTTACTGGAGGAGATAATGTTCTTTTCCAAGGACAATACTCGTTCACCTCAGGGATATTAGAGAACGTTTTCATTAGACCTGAGGTTGAATTAACTATGGAAATTACTCGAAAAGAAGTATTTAGAGACGCTGAGAAAGATTACGATTCGGTAGATGAAGAAATTACCACACATACGTTTACTGGTGGTAGTTTTGAGATTCCCATTAAGATGCCATCCTATCAAAATGAGTTTGAATATACATTTAGACTAATCAATCTACCAATTGGCGCAGATGATCTAACATCTTCGTATTGTTTTGGTTCAAATATTAACGGTTGTTCAAAATTCGTAATAAAAGTGGATGATGAAGCACCAAAACTTGTATTCGGTTCTTGGACTGCTTCAAGAGGAGAAAATACAGTAAGCGGCCTAGATGAACAACTATTCACTACTATGCCGACATCTACTTTCCACTGTGTAGACGTATCTAGCCAGATTGAAGAGCGTGGCTCCATATCCCAAGCAGACACATCACTAAATTGGATGTTTTATGATGGAGATCCTACCAATGGTAATGTTTGGAGTGTGTATCAAGATAATTATGGCACACAACCCCTGACCAACTCGCTTAATCTTACCGGAGGTAGCTTAGGTTATGTTAGAGCATCAGCAGATTGTGTCGATTTGTGGCCTGTTGGTATTGGACAGTTTGATGTGACTGAATCTGACCTAAACACACCTGGGCTATCGGTAAATCTAGTAATGTGGGTAGAAACTCAAGACGGTGCGGGCTCTCCAATAATTGGAGCAGGAAGATATAACGACGATGGAACTGCATCCGGTATCGAAGGTAGTGATACAAATGGTCAAGATAGCTCAACGTACATGTTAGAATTTGAAGGAACGGATTTCAATGTTAGAAATATTAGAACAATCCCAGAGTCTCCTGAAGTTGGAGATAAAGTAAAACTTGAGGTGGAATTGGTAAATTCTGGTATTCCTGGTGTTGCTGATTTAGAAATACGCTCTGTTATCAATAACGGTGTACCAGCGTTTGAAGGGTATATTGTTAGCGAGGTCATTGGCGAAAATCAAGCAATGTGGGTCTCTATTGAATTAGCAGAATTTACTGACGCCACAACTGGAATGTACTACATTGTATACGATAATGAAACAGGCGAGGAGTTGTTCAACGGTAAAGACCAAGCCAAAACATTCAATGTTAAAGCTTCAAGTTCCGATGATTCCGGAATTTCAACTGGTTTAATTGTGATAATCCTTATTGCAGTCATTGCGATTTTAGCAGTCGCAGTTGTGGTTATCTCTCGTCGAAACAACGACGGTGATTTTGATGAGTTATACGATGATGAAGATGACAAATCATATGCATCTATTCCTGCAACTCAAAGTTACTCAGCACCAGTAGCTCAAGTATCACCAGAAATGGCCGAGGCAATGGAGAAGTTTACTTTCTGGACTCAAGAAGAGATACAGGGGTATTTTGACCAAGGTTGGAATATTCAGCAACTTGAAGAATGGCTAGAAAGTCAATGAGTGGGCCGTAATGAGTTCGAGGATTTCCTGGGAAGACATTCTCTGGGAAGATCCCGATGGCGGGACAATTCTGCTCCATGGTACAATACCAACTTTGGTTTATCCACGCAAATTAAGACCCTCAAAAGAATGGCATGGCCTTGCATTGTTGGAATCTGAAGAAGTAGTTGACCTTTGGCGGCAAGAAGAAAAAGATGAATTAGAGTCAAACGGAGTAAATCTTGCTCATGGTCTTATTTCTGGCGGCACTATGGGGCTATTTCTCGAAGAGGTAATGCAATTAGAAGACATAACAGCAGGCAGATTTCCAGATCCAGAACCCCGTCGAGTACACAGGCTAGCAGAGCGCCATGACCGCCCAGTGTTTTTCATTGAACCAGAATTAGATGACCAGGCTTGGGAAGATCATATGATTGCTGAAGCTAAGGAGGTTTCACGGTGGAAGAAACTGTTTGGGCTGGTAACAGTTGGCAAAAAATGGCGTAAAAGAGTTAAACAAAATATTTTCCAAGCAGAAAAGCCACCTAAAGGAGTGAGCCCGAATCACTCTTCTGCAGCGGTATTATCCGCAACATGGTGGGATTTGAATGAATGGTTGATTGGGGAAAAAATCTCTCATAACCGTAATTTAAGATTTGCAGCTAGGCTACGGGGTGCTCTTGCTGAACTGCGCCAAGAATATGGGGCTTCAACTGTCTTGCTAGTGCCGCTATTTTTACCGTGGCGCCAAGATATTGCGGAATTATTGCAAACGATGCCAAAGATAGAGGAGAATTCATCAAACAAGACTTCAACGGGTAACATGGAGGAAGAGTGATGGCTGTTGGCGGAGTAGATGTTCGAGTTGAAAATCAATTGGTGAGATTTGTTCCCTCCAGTCCGGTAAATCACGATGCAGTAGTATCGCAACTGGCGGGTCAAAAGAACGGTGGTATCGTGATAAAATCGTTGGAAAAACCACGTGCTACCATAATTATCGATGAGGAAGGCAGGATTGTAGTTCATGGCACTCACCGCGTTGAGGCTGCAAGGGCGGCCGCTAAGGAACTCTTATTGCGCCTAGGATTAGACGATTCAGGATTACAAACTGAACTTGGCCCAGTTATTGCTTCATTCAATTTTGACAAACCAGTAAACGTTGAAAAAATGAACCAAGAATTTACTGCAGGGCAAGCCATGTATGATGAAAGATTAGGCTGCGCAATTATTGAAGATTCACGTCATAATTTGAAATTATACGTATGGCCAAATGGTAAATGTGTTGCAAGTGATGCTAGGCACCCAAATATGGTTGCAATGTCGGCAGTTTATTGGAAGGGTCAATTAGAAGAGCATAACCTATTCCTTTGAGTGATTCAATGACATCATCAAATAGTGCTTGGAAAGGCCCAATACTTGATAATCACTTCCATCTCAATAGAAATGGAAGATTTCTAGAGGCTGCTGCGGACTTCAAAAAGGCAGGCGGAACCAACATTGTATTGGTGCATTGCCCAGATTTTAAATCCCCACCTACGACTAAACAAGGTCATCGAGATTCCTATCAAGACACTATCAACATGGCTAGAGAAGTAAGAACTGAATTGGGTTTGGGAGTTAGAGTTGTACTGGGTCCACACCCAGCAGCATTTGCTCATCAATTCATTAATTGGGTTGATGAAGATTCACATCTAGGCAAAGAAAAGGCCATGGAAAATTATCGTAATAGTATAGAGGAAGCAGTGAAATTTTTCCATGAGGGCCAAGCTCATGCTATTGGAGAAGTAGGACGCCCACATTGGGATGTTTCAGACGAGATCTGGCAATTATCCAACGAATTATTGTTGGAGACCATGCACATGGCTGCACAAGATGGCTTTGCCTTGCAATTGCACGTAGAGGGTGAGTTAGAATCCACATATCGGGACATGGCTCAAATGGCCGGTAAATCAGGTCTTTCCACAGAACGATTAGTTAGGCATTATTCTCCCCCAAATGTGGACGAAAAAGTGACTCAAGGATTAACTCCGAGTGTCTTAATCGGTAAAGGGGCAATGGAAACTTTGCTGCAGACAGCAACGTCCTCTAGCCATGGATTTTTGTTAGAAACTGATTACATGGACGATTTAAGAAGACCCGGTGCGGTACTAGGTCCAAAGACTGTCCCTAAACGGACAAATCAATTACTGGAAGCAGGTATTGATGAAGAGTTTTTGTGGCGTAGCCATGTGGATTTGCCGGAGAAATTATACGGTCAAGAATGACAATATGTTCATACATTTATCCATCACATTGATGAATGGAACGACATAGCCTAGAATGGTTGAACATGCGAAGTCGGGGTCTTGCTGTACTTATTGTAGTAGCATTGTTGATGCCATTGATTCCAATTTCCAACGCCCAAAACCCAATCTTTGGAGTTCAATTGACTTGTGAAGATTTACCCGAACTAGATGTCAGCCCGTCTGGTTATGAGCCAATTGACATCCTTTGCACAATCGAAAATACCGCCGCCGTGGGTGCAACAAAAGTGGAGATTACCAATGAATGGACAGGTGGCTCTAAAGCAGAAATGCAAGGGGCTACAGGCGAATATAGCATTGATGCTGGTGGTAGTGAAGAATTCACCGTGACGTTTAGTGGTACAACTAAACAAGCGTCTAGTAATAGTTATGATTTCGAAATCTTTGCCACAGTCACTGAATGGAATTCTATACCAATGGGTGAGCCAATGCCGCAAGAGAACGACTCCTACGTCGATACTCTAGAAATTGCCTCTTACGGGGCCGTGGAATTGGATATACTAGGCGGCTCAACAGAGACCGTGGAAGCAGGTAGTGAATTTGTCATCGACGTTCAGTTTACCAATAACGGCAATGATGCAGATAATATACGTGTGGACATAGTAAATTTAAACAATTTGAAGAATCAAGGTTTCTCATTTATCGGTTCTGAATTCGTTGCTGAGCAACTCGCTGCTGGGGCCACCTCTGCTCTTAGAGAAATCAAGATTTTGGCACCAAGTGATGCGGACGGGGATATTAATGTCGATCTACAATTTAGGGCAAGTAGTACCAATGACCCAAGTGCAGAATTTAGTGAAACAAACATCCCGGTCACGGTAGAATCTAGCGAGTCTTCAGGCACTCTAACAGGTGGCATTAGTGAAGTAGGGCAAGACGATATAATCCTTTACGGTGCAATTGCTGGAGGAGTAATACTTCTATTGCTACTATTGGGTGTAGTTAGGCGCTCAGTAAAGAAAAAGAAAGTTAAACAAATTGACCTAGCAACACCAATAGAACTAGATTCAGATGACGACCAAGAAGTCGATGAATTTGACGATTTATTTGATGATTTAGACGATGTTGTGATTGAATCAGATGAATTTGATGATTTACTCGATGACTTTTGACGCTGTCTAGCGTTTCGGATATTTTTTTCTACCGTCAATTCGCTACATTGGGGTGGATTTCAACGGTAACAGTCAAAGAGCGAGTGTGTTCTGCTACATCTAGTATAGGTGGCTATGATATGTTGAATCTTAGCGGAAAGACCGCATTTGTCTTTGGAGTGGCCAGTGAAGATTCTATCGCTTGGGCTATTTGCAAGATGCTTGCTGAAAGTGGTGTAAATCTGTATCTTGGATACCAAAAGAGATTTCGCAGCAGGGTGTTTCAATTAAAAGACAAGTTGCCACAAATTGCCGGTTTTTATCCTTTAGATGTTGCACAAGACGCCACAACCAAAGAATTCTTTGATGCATTCAGTGCTGATAACCCTGGCAAGAAGGCCGATATCTTGATTCATGCAATAGGGTTTGCTCCAAGAACATGTTTTGACCGTCCAATATTATTCGTCGAAGACCAAGATATTAATACAGCAATGACCATTTCAGCAAACTCCTTACAGCGCTGCTTGAAGTTCGCTTTGCCTCATCTAAATCCCAATTCCTCGACCATTACGCTAACTTATGCAGCCTCCAATAGGTATGTTCCCTCATATGGCATTATGTCGATGGCAAAAGCAGCATTAGAATGCTGGACTCGGGAACTTGCCTGTCACTTGGGGCCAGAGGGTCACAGAGTTAATGCAATTTCATCAGGTCCAATCAGGACAATTGCAGCCTCGGGAATACCTGGGTTTGATAATATTCTAGATCACGTAGAGAAAAATTCTCCCCTGCGGCGAAATGTCAACCAAGAAGATGTCGCAGGAGCAACATTATGGTTGGCTAGTCCACTATCAAGCGGCGTTACTGGGCAATGCATCTATGTTGACGCTGGCTATTCCATTACAATGGTTCCAGAAACTATCATGAATAATTGAGGTGATTAAATGACAATTACAACTGCTGACGGCAAGGTTGCAGAGGGCTTAGAACAAGCCCCATTTGAGCCAATTGCAGTTGTTGGTGTTGGCGCAATGATGCCGGATGCTGAAGATATCGAGCAGTTTTGGCAAAATATCGTTGATGCAAAAGTTAGCATCAAAGATGTCGAACAAAACCGTTGGCCTGGCAAAATTGAAAATTTTTGGAAATCAGGTGGTCCAGGAAATATCGATGAAGGATTTACCTATTCCAAAATTGGAGCCTTTGTTGAGGGTTTTGAATTTAATTGGCGCCGATGGAGGCAGCCTCCGGGCACACTCGGGCAAATTGACCCATGCCAGTTATGGGCAGTTGAGGTATCAGCTGCTGCCCTTGATTCTTCAGGTTATAATGATGGGGCAAAACAATTTGACCGGTCAAAATGCGGCGTAGTTTTTGCTAACGCATTGGGTGGTGAGAATCGCAACCTTTCAAACATCCGAGTATGGTCTAATCATACCAAGAATGTCGCTATCAAACATGGGCTGCCAGAAGATCAAGCAGAAGTATTTCGCGAGGAAATCGTCGAACATTCACCACGAATTGACGAAGATACCATGCCTGGAGAACTAGCCAATGTCGTCTCGGGAAGAGTTGCCAACTTACTCGACCTACAAGGTCCAAACTACACTACTGATGCGGCATGTGCATCATCTATGGCAGCAATTCTAGATGCTTGTCGACTGCTGCAAAGTCGGCAGGTGGATTTGATGCTGGCAGGTGCTGCAGATCGAACTATGGATCCTGCAACCTACGCTAAATTCAGCGCCATTGGGGCGCTATCACCAAGCCATTCAACACCGTTCGATGCTAGAGCCAATGGCTTTGTTATGGGGGAAGGAGCAGGTGTTTTAATCCTCAAAAGATTATCCGAGGCGATTAATGATGGCGATGAAATCCATGCGGTAATTCGCGGTGTTGGCAGTTCTTCAGACGGAAGGGGCAAGGGTATTACTGCGCCAAGTCAAAGAGGGCAAGTCCAAGCAATCTCTAGAGCCTATAATCAAGCTGGATACGATGCTTCCTCGGTTGAATTAATTGAAGCACATGGGACTTCGACAAAAGTCGGCGATGCAACAGAGTTGTCTTCTTTGTCTACTTTGTGGACTGGTCTGACAGGTGGCGACCATGTTGCAGTGGGTTCAATTAAATCACAAATTGGTCATCTTAAAGCAGCAGCTGGAATAGCCGGAGTCATCAAAGGCGTAATGGCGCTACATCATGCAACTATACCTCCATCTGCTGGTTTCGAGACGCCAAATCCAACAGTACAATGGAATGAAATCCCATTTTTTGTACCAACTCAAGCTAGAGATTGGCCAAGGCCATTAGAAAATCCGCGCCGAGCTGGAATCTCTGCTTTCGGCTTTGGTGGGACAAATTTCCACATTGCCTTAGAAGCCTATGAACCTGAATATCATACTCCAATCGCTAATAGTTGGCAACAAAAATGGAGTGGCAATACCCCTAAGTCATCAGTTCCTTCCATTCTAGACGTCAATGCAAACCCAACAATGACTCATGAAGAACTGAAATCGATTGAAGGAGGTATCTTATTGCTGTCTGGGGGCAGTGTTGAAAACCTAATGGCAAAACTCGCTAATATCTCATTTGACGGACCATCTTTTGACGAGGATGCCAGCGGTCGAAGATTGTCTGTTGAATTAAACCGATCTTCCAATTTTAACAAATCAGATACATACCGTATGGCGATAATTGCTACTAGTTGGGCAGACTATGACAAACGGGTTGATCTTGCATTAAAGGCCATGGGCGACAGTAACAAATGGGGCTTTTTACAGTCTCAAGGGGTTATGATTACCAATGAACCAATTCTTCCATCAAAAGCCAAGATTGCCCATATGTATCCGGGTCAAGGAAGTCAATACGTCGGCATGACATATGATCTTAACAAACGTTACACTTCAGTCCAAAAGGTCTGGGAGAAATCTGATGAGACTATGGTTGAAGTGCTTGAAGGCGAGACTTTGTCAAGTTTCGTCCTGCGGACCAATCTTTCAAAGCAGGAATTGATTGAATCAGAGCATAAGCTCAAGCAAACAGAATATACTCAACCTGCAATGTTAACTGCAGACTTGGCCATTGAACGATTGCTCAATGCCCACGGACAAACACCAGATATGGTGGCTGGCCACTCACTTGGTGAGTATGCTGCATTAATGTCTTCAGGGATTTTGAATATGGATGGGGCGCTGCGTGCATCAGCTGCTAGGGGTACAGAAATGGGCTCAGTGCAAATAGATGACAAAGGATTGATGGCTAGCGTTACTGCACCATACGTAGAGGTTGAAAAAGTGCTTAATTCCGCCGATGGATACGTTATAGCTGCCAATAAAAACTCTCCAAAGATGACGGTAATTGCTGGAGAAAGCGAGGCGGTAAAGGCAGTAATGAGTACCTTTGAAGCCAAAGGATTCTCGACCACACAATTAGCAACTTCTCACGCTTTCCACTCACGTATAGTCGCACCTGCCAACGAACCGCTGCGAAGATTCCTTGAAACCTTGGAGATAAATTGGCCTAAAATCCCTATTACGGCAAATTATGATGGCGAATTTTACGAGATGTCTGGCGTAGATTCCAAAACTTCAGTCCTCGGGAAATTAGCCCCTCAAATGGCGTCTTCAGTAGAGTGGACCTCACAAATCGAAAAGATGTATGACTCGGGTGCGAGAGTTTTCATTGAAGTAGGCCCGAAACGCGCTTTGACAATGTTTGCAACTCAAATCTTGGCAGGCAAGCCACATCTGCCAATCATGACTAATCACCCTAAGCAAGGCGGTATTGCTTCTTTCCTTGGCGCAATGGCGGGATTATACCTTGCTGGCAGAACTCTTGAATGGCCATCTGGTAGTTCAGAAGAATTATCTGAAGCCTTTAGAGCAGGGCCAATAGAAGCTCATAGTCAAGTAAAGCATGCTTCGAAGCAATCACCCAATAATGACCTTAATTCAAGGGCCAAACCGCTGCCAAATCAATCTGCTGCTAAGTCTTCTGTTGGGGTAAGTGTGACAACGGTAGAAGTCTCCATCGAAGATGCCAAGAATGCCTACCTCGGAGATTGTTTATCACCATTAACGGGATATCCAGCAAAGTTCTGTAATGGCATGGTAAACTTAAGAGAAGTACTTGGATTATCCAATTCACAAATAACTCAACTAATCGCTAAAATTAGCAATGAATGTGATACAGATAGCGAGTTTGATATCGCAAAGGCAGAAGTAGTGCAAGATTTCTCAAGGTGGATTAGAAATCCGCCAAAATCATATCTTTCCAAAACAACTAGTACTGCGCCAATGCCTCAATCAACGGTTAGTAATTTTGCTAATAATAATCAATCTAGGGGCTCCGATCCAATTGTAATTAGTGGTATTTCATTAGGTTTGCCAGGTGGTGAAAAGGTGTTTTCTGAAGATACGTTTGAACGCTTAGTAAGAGGTGAGACCTGCATCACTGAGGTTAGTGATGAGTACAAACAACGGCTATTGGATAAAAACATAGTTCGCCTAATCAAAGGTAGAGACGGTTCAGTAAACATGGAAAAAGCCACCCAATTCAGCGATATACCACAACTTGCGGGAATTAAGGGAGCATTTGATTTAGCGGCTGAATTTGGTATCGATCCAAAAGCAGTAATGGCTTGGGACATTACTACCCAACTTTCTGTTGCTGCAGGTCTGTTAGCACTTCGAGACGCTGGAATCCCACTTACGCCAGTCGAACAAACCGGCAAAGGTGGTCTACGTTTGATTACCAATTGGCAAATCCCGCAAATGCAAAGAGACCGAACGGGAATCATATTTGCCTCTTGCTTCCCGGGTTTGCAAATGGCCATGAAACATGCCAAGAGTAATGGAGATGATGGCGAGGGTCGTTTTGATCGAAGGTATCTGTTCCAGATTCTTAATATGGGCCATTCACAATTTGCTCAATACACTGGAATTAGAGGTCCAAACACCACGCTGAATTTAGCTTGCGCTTCAGCAACTGCGGCATTTAGTACAGCAGAGGATTGGCTGGAGAATGATAGAGCAGATAGAGTAGTAATTATCTCTGCAGATGACGTCACTGGTGAAGACCTCTGGGAATGGATGGGTAGTGGATTTGCTGCTTCGGGGGCGGCTTCTACTGGTGATAAGGTAGAGGAGTCTGCCTTGCCATTTGACCGAAGAAGGAATGGTATGGTGCTTGGAATGGGTGCAGCAGCATTTGTTGTTGAACGTAATTCTATGGCTCAAGAGCGTGGAGTTCAGCCAATTGCAGAATTATTGGGGACTAAGATTTCTAATTCAGCATATCATGGAACAAGACTTGATGTTGAACATGTCGCACAAACCGTCAACCAATTCATCGGCACTATGGAGGCTAAATGGAATCTAGATAGACACCAAATAGCACCAGAAACGGTCTTTTTCTCACATGAAACCTATACTCCAGCCCGTGGAGGATCTGCGCAATCAGAAGTCAAAGCCCTCAGAGATACTTTTGGGCCAAGTGCCAATAAATTGATTATTGCCAATACCAAAGGATTCACTGGACACCCAATGGGTGTTGGGATCGAAGATGCCAGCATGTACTATGGTTTGTTAACCGGACGTATTCCACCAATTGCCAATTACCGTGAAAAAGACCCAGAACTGGGTGAACTAAATCTGTCAAAAGGTGGAGAATATCCAGAATTAAAGTATGGACTACGATTTGGTGCAGGATTCGGTTCGCAAATCGCATTATCTTTAGCCAGGAAATGGGAGGTAAATGGTGAACGAATTGATGGATCTAAATTCATGGCTTGGATTAGACAACTTGCTCAATCTGATGATGTAGTTTTACGTGTTCTTGATGGTAAATTGGTCTCCTATGTTGACGGTTCAGATAATCTTCACGGCGGTATTCAAGGTAAGGCTTGGGATGTTACTAACAAGTTTGAAGGCTTGCCAATTGACCAGCCAATAGTTGCTAAACAGGAGATAGAAAAGTCACCCATTGAAGTTCCACAAGTAACCGACGAGGTTATTGTAGCTCCAGTTGTTCAGCAAAACTCAGGTGGAGATGATGTTGTTGAGGCAGTTATCGATGTAGTTGTGAAACATACTGGCTATCCTGCTGACTTTGTTGAACTAGACCAAGACCTTGAAGGCGAACTTGGTATTGATACAGTAAAACAGGCAGAAATTATGGCCGAGATTCGTAGTCGTTTTGGCTTACCTGTTGACGAAGATTTCGTGCTGTCAGATTATCCAACGTTAAACCATATGATTGGCTATATCGATAAGATGTCTGGTGGTGTTTCCACCGCTGCACAAGCAGTTGTAACACCAGTGGTGGCGGCAGTTGAAATGGTGCAAGACATAGTTAGCGATGTTGTTGAAGAAGTTGCTCAAGTAAACCCTCAAGCTATGCTGGTAAATGATGATGATCTAGTTCAAACAGTAATCGAAGTTGTTGTAGAACATACCGGATACCCTGCAGATTTTATTGAATTAGATCAAGATTTGGAAGGAGAACTTGGAATTGATACAGTCAAGCAGGCAGAAATAATGGCAGATATTAGAAGTAAATTTTCCTTACCAGTCGATGAGGACTTCGTATTATCAGATTATCCAACATTGAACCACATGATTGCCTATATTCACAAAATGACCGGTAATACGGCCAAGCCTGCTACACCTTCAGTCCCTGAAGAAGTGGTAGATAAAACACCAATTCCGCTAGAGGCGGACCAAACCGAGGTAGTTTCAACGTCTCCAAGTGAAATGTCTGGAAATTCGGATATCCAATCAAAATTGATTGACGTTGTGGTGAAACATACCGGTTATCCAGCCGATTTCATTGAAATGGACCAGGACCTAGAAGGTGAGCTTGGAATTGATACTGTAAAACAGGCAGAAATAATGGCCGAGGTCAGAGATATATTCCAACTACCAGTCGATGAAGACTTTATTTTAGGCGACCATCCAACTCTCAATCACTTTACGGCTTATATCATAAAAATGCAAGGTGGCTCAATTCAAGAACCACCGGCAAGTCAACAAATCGATACTGTGGATTTGGCAGAACAGTTGGAAATGCCTGAACAAGGTAAATCATCCAACGCCAGCACATCTTCACAATCTACCGTGAATCCTTCAGGTTGCCGGAGATGGCAAGTAGAAGTCGAGGAATGTCTAGGTCTTAATGAGCCATTAGAGTTGTCGGGAACTGTAGTTGTTACCGATGATGGTTGGGGTATTGCCGAGGAATTGTGCACTCTTTTGGAGGCTCGAGGGTTAGCGGCAATACGGGTTGGTTTTGAATCAGAAATTCGTGATATGTCAATCCAAGTTGAAGGGGCTAGGACTGTGTTGAGGGCTGACCCAGCCAATACTGAACACATTGCGCTAGTCGGTCAAGAATTAA
This sequence comes from Candidatus Poseidoniales archaeon, assembly GCA_009887195.1. Lineage (GTDB taxonomy): Archaea > Thermoplasmatota > Poseidoniia > Poseidoniales > Poseidoniaceae > MGIIa-L1. Next base: position 14,726 of record QXXX01000060.1, read on the forward strand.
ACAAATCGAAAATATCTGGTGTCATTCATTTAGCAGCCCTAAAGTTGGCAGGTGTCGAATGGGAAGAAGACACTTATCCTTCTTCACAAATATCGTTAGCAGGTCATGGGTGGTTTGCGCTGCTGAAACAACTCGATGGTCAACTTGCCACTTTAGATTCGGGACTCGTAGCCTCAGTGACCACTCTGGATGGTAGGCACGGCAACAAAGGTGAACTATTCAATTCCATACAATGCTCGGCAAGCGGTGTGACCAAATCCTACTCATTTGAACAACCTCATCTCCGAACAAGGGCTCTAGATTTACACCCTGAAATCGTCTTGGATGCAGTTCATGCAGCAGAAATTATTGACAATGACTTGTTTTCAATTGGTGGTGATGTTGAGATTGGTATCGACCGTGACGGCAGAAGATGGACTCTGGTCGCTTTTGATGAGCAATTAGAACGCGAACGTCAACCTCTGGTTAAGAAGGATACTTGGTTAGTCTCTGGGGGTGGCTCAGGAGTTACTGCGGCCTCAATAATTGGTGTGGCTGCTGCTAGTACTGATGCTAATGCTCACTTTATCCTCTTGGGCAGGTCAACACTAATTGAAGAGGCACAAACTTGGATTGATTGGAGTGAAGAACAACTCTCGGCCAGAAAATTGCTGCTCAGAGATGCTATGGTTGCACAGAGCGAAGATGGCAAAATAACTATGGTTGAATGGAATAAAGAGTGGCAAAAGTATACTCGAAGTAGAGACGTATTCATCACCCTTGATAAAATTGAAAAGACTGGAAATAAAGCCAAATATCACTCAATCGATGTCATGGATTTGCCCGCAATGACTGAACTTGGTTCCACTCTTAAACGAAAAATAACTGGTGTAGTCCATGGAGCCGGCTTAGAAGATTCCAAATTAGTGGCTGATAAGAGTCATGAAATATTTGACAGAGTTGTTAGAGTAAAATTAGACGGCTGGAAATCACTGATGTCAGCAGTCGAAGCATCAGGCACTAAGGCGCTCAAATTTGCGGCTTGTTTCACTAGCGTTGCAGGACGTTTTGGTAATGGAGGACAAACAGATTACGCTGCTGCCAACAGTGTATTAGATGCTGAAATGGCGCGCCTTTCGGCTAGTGGTGAATGTCGTGCTGTCGCTATTGGATGGACTGGATGGCAGGATGTTGGCATGGCGACAAGAGGTTCCATCGAAGCAGTATTTGCTGCGGCAGGAATTGAAACATTAGATGTAGCTACGGGTGTTGAAATATTTGTCAACGAAGCATTGTGTGGCGGTAAGCGTAGAGTTCTTGGTTGTGGATCATTAGGTCTTATGGATCGATTTGACAGCTTTAGAGAAGCGCCATTACGATTACCCGGGCAAATGGCAGCAATTATTGCTGACCCAGCAAGGTTTCCGCTAATTGATAAAGTTCTATCATTAGACGAGGAACATAATATTGTGACTCAGACTACATTATCGGCAGAAGTACATCCATTCCTTATCGACCACGCCATTGAAGGTGTGCCATATCATCCTGGCGTGATGGCTATGGAGATGTTTGCGGAAAACGCTTTGTTGCTCAAACCATCAACTTGTTTGGCAGGTTTTGAAGAGGTCAGTTTTGGCCTGCCAGTGAAGTTACTAAAGGAACACTTAACGGTCAGAATCGAAGCAAACCATGAACGCCAAGAAAATAATATTCATTGGGTTCGATGTAAGTTAGTCTCCGATTTGACTAATTCTAAGGGCGAGATTTTTGGACAACGAGATCATCATTCTGCACTAGTTAGATTGGTGGAAAAGAGTGATGATTTATCCGAATTCCTGCACGGTGAAGTCATCTCAATGCCAGAACTTGGAGTCCCACCACTGGATGAATTACAGTTAATGCCTTCATTCATTTACCAACGCTATTTCCACGGGCCCCGTTTCCAATCTCATGGTGGAATAATACGCGGTGTTGGCGATGAATCCGTGCCTGGTGCTGATGGCATCGCTTTGATGAGAAATCAACTTCCCATCACCGAACAATTTCTGGCTGAGGCTGAAGGTGGTAAAGTTCTGCTTGAAGCATTACCAATGTTAATCGAAGCAGGATTCCAAAACGCTGGTTTTGTAGCCATGGAGTCTGAAGGCTTCTCCTCTCTACCTGTCGGTATCGAGTGGTCTACCACTCTTCGAGTTCCAGAGCGCAATGAGGTATTACGTGTGCGTAGCCTTAGAGTAGGCGTGGAGGAAGCAGGAATTACTGTCCACAATGTGGTCATAATCGGGGATGATGATGCTCCTGTCCTTGCTTTGAAAGGATTGCGACTAAAGAGTATGGCGCCAGTTTCTGAACAACAGAGATTCATTCTTGAACGTTAATGGTGACGTTAATGGCGACAACTGGCACAATTATTCCAATTTCACTTGGCGGCGAATCACCAAAAATAGTCTGTATGATGATGCCTATTGGCGATTTAGAGTTATCAGATGTAGTGCTTGCTAATCATGATGAAGTCGCCAAATTTGTCACCAAGAAGCGATATATGGAACACCTTGCTGGTAGATATTTATTGCAACTTGCCCTTACTAAGTGGGGCGTCGACTGTTCCTATATTGAGGTTAGAAGAAATGAGTTTAGGGCGCCCAGTATTGCTTACTTGCCTGGTACTTGGAAAAGAACTCCCCTTCCATCAATCTCAATTGGCCATTCATCGGGCTATGCTTTTGTGGCCCTGGTAGAGTCTGGCTGGACTGTTGGCATTGATGCAGAGCTAGAAGATCTTGTTATTTCCAAGGGTGTGTTTGATATGATGGCCAAGGGGGAGGAATTAGCCTACCTTAACAACAATCCAAATCAAGCAGTAAGATTGTGGACTAGCAAAGAATCAATCCAAAAATCAGCAAGGCTCGGGATGAATTTAAATCCACGTAATATTCGAATCCCAATTGGAGAAATGAAAAGTAAATTATCAATTGGAAATTTAATTTTCCAATTGGAAAATTTATCATTTAATGACTTTTTCATCAGTATAAGTTATTGTCTTGGAGATGGTTATGACTCAATTCCAGAAGATAAGTTACTTGAGCAAACTCAGCGTGCAATGTCTGATACAGATGATTGGTCGATCGGATGTAAAACTACTAGGTCAAATGCTTGACTATTTCCAAAACATGTAACTTTCCCGACTTTCTTCCCATGGAAGGTCGAGTAGTATGCCAATTTCTGTCAAGATAACATAGTTAAACAATAGATATGTAACATAACTGACAATCAATACTAGCAGGGATGTATTGACAATTTTTCTTCGCTCCCTTTTTGCTTGATCTAAGGTACAGATTCCTTTACCTCGAAAATGGATGACTAGTCCGATGACGACAAAAGATAACGCCAACAACAACATCAATGGCCTAAACCATCCATAACCGTCGCCGCCCCAATATAGGGTGTCTGATAACGCAGCTGCGGAACTAACACTTGCTAAGCCAAATAATACCAATACCACACTTGGCAGGCAGCACATAGAAGCAATAATGGCTGAGCCAGAAATCAACTTAATCAGCGACTTCTTCTCCTTTTCATCCGCCACTGACACTCCCCCTTAACAATGACTAAAACGACTTTCTGCTAAAGCATTAGGGTATGACTCCAATGGTAATACGGGAGTACCATCAGACCACTTGCCCATGAATTCTAGTAGCGGCCCTTGAATCAAGTGCTGATAAGCAAAGTCTTCGGTATTGAAATCAGCCCGACTACGTGCCACAACCCAATCTGCCTGGGCATCAACCCGCCGATAAAACGACCAATCTGCCAGAGAGTCGTGAACCTCGTTAGCTGGAATGTAATGTGTTGCAATCATTCTAGGGAAGCCATATTTGTCACTTGGAACGTAAATGACCAGAGAATTATTTTGGTTGATTAAATCAAATAATTGTTGATGGTATGCGCTATCACATTGCCCAACAGTCATGTCATCTTCGGCGACTACTAAGTGAATTATGGTGTGCTCTGGTAGGTCAGTAAAATTAGGCTGCCAAAGGTTTTGACTTGGCCTTGAAGCGGCCATTTCGGTGTCTACTACCAGTGTTTCACTGCCCCAACCGAACTCTTGAACCATTTGCAAAGCGTTAATCGAGTATGCCCCACCTAAACTGTGTCCACCGATATACAGATGTTCAGGCATGATAGATAAGTTGCCTAAAACATCATCAATTTCCTGACCACGAGTATCATTTCCAATTATAATGTTCAGTTTGTTTAGTGCAGAACTAATTGAATGCAAACGTGGGACATGGTGAGGCCAATCAGAAGTGCCTTCGATATTATCAGGGTCAAAATCATCACCACCTTCTGGTCTTATGTCGGTGGGGTATTGAATGTAAGCCACGACCATGCCTTTGCCGACAAGTCGTTCAATCCAATCGGTGTAAGAGTCTCTTGAAGGATTGTTAAAGGCATGAAATAAAATTGCCAGTGGCACTCCCTCAATGCCGGGATTTTCGGGCAGTACAGGTATTGAAAGATATATTGAAAATTCTATATCGTCTTCTGTCCCTCCTTGAATAGCAGTGACGTTTTCTGGAAGTTCATAAGGATAGATTTCTAGAACTTCCAAAAAAGGACCAGGTTCTCCTCCATAGCCAAATATTGGCTTTGCCGGTGGAGATGGTGCCATCCCCACCAGGGCAGGTATTCCCGGCATCATGAGCCACGCTGCAAGGAATACGGCAAATAGGTGAGAAATTGAGTAGAAGTTATCCAATCGTGTTTTTTCTGATTTAGGCAATTTGGGTACTCCTCTGGCGATTATCGCAGTAGAGAACAGTATCACACCATACATTGTTGGTAGCAGTAGAAAAGCACCTCTAATGTATCTTAGATCCATGATAACAAATACGCCGTAAGAACCGATTACAAAGCCAGAGCTGATTACTGCTACATAACCAAACCATGGATTTATTGATTTGTTTTGTTGCCTTCTAACCATTAACCACATACTAGTGGCGAGAATTAATCCAGCAAAGATGGCCACCGTAGGTACGTTATCACGCATCATCATGGTCCAGTCTAGGGTTCTAATTGCCAGCGGCCAAACCGCGTTTTCCAACGTATTACCAAGAATTAGCAGATATATCGTTTCAAATAACGCAACTATTACGCCAAACAAAAACAGGAACAAACCCAAAAGAGGCGATTTGGCAAACCTGCTCATTGCAGAATTTGCAACCTCGCCGCCGTTGTCCATGGCGAGAGACTAGTTTTACAGTAGAAAAAAGGTTGTAATGAAAATCAAACATTGACATTGCGTACTTCAGGTGTTTGGTCAGCGATCATAAACTCAATCAGGGCCGCCCACATGACAAATTGAATGCTCTTCTCTAGCTCTTCTTGCCCACCAACTTCGGCAATCATATTATCAAATGTATCTAGCGGTGAATGGTATGCACTGTAATCCTCATCATAAGCCCCCAAGTGAAATATTGTTTGAGCACCAAGGTCGCGGAATGTGACATGGTCTGAACGGCCAAAAGTATCCTCATGAACATCCATTACCAGATTGTAATGGTCATCCCAGTGTTGGTCGCAACCGGCGCCATATTCGCCTTCAATTCTCATGTCCATTGGAGCATTTAGCACATCGCGATGTACATAATCCAAGATGGTAGTAATCGCAACATCTTGCACTTCAGGGTCAATATCTGGTCCCGACCAAGCATGATATGGGAATGGGTCGCCATTGGCTTTTTTTGCCGGATAAGAAATCCCCATCATGTCCATATTTATGTAAAAACGGAGTTCTTTGTCTTGGGGTAGGCAGTAGTCACAGTCATTATTGGCAAATGCGTTTGAACCACGTAATCCTTCTTCCTCACTTGACCACAAAGCGAGGAATGTGTCACATTGTACTTCGATGTCGACAAATGCCTTGGCATAAAGCATAATTGCAACAGTGCCCGCAGTATTGTCGTACGCACCTTCGTATGTGCCTCCTCCAGGTGGTCCTCCAGGTATAGCGACATCCATGTGAGCGCCCATTCCTTGAACGCATGAACTATCTTTACCTCTTTTCCAAGCGATGACATTGAGGCTCTCGGGTTCTGTAATGCTAAACGTATCGGTAACTCTCATTATGTTGGTTTCATAACCAAGGCCTTCAAAATGCCCGTGGAAAAAGGAAGCCGCTCTTTCAAATGCTGGATTTGGTGACCCCATCCAACGATTGATGTACCCACCACACTGTGTTGAGTCACTACAAACACTGGTTATGAAATCCATCTTTTCAAACCACTCAGCACCACTAATTATTGGGGTCCCATTGGTTAATTCCATCTCAAAGGACTCGCCTTTTCCATTGTCCTCTACAATGGTAATTCTAACATTTTCAGCGTAAGGGGTTGGTAGTAGTTTTCCATTCATCTGACTGCCTTCTACCATTGCATAGCCGTTAGGGATAAGAGTGTCATCAACAAATAATAGCACGTTATTAGGCACCGATATCGCTCGACCTTGACCAATTAAGAGGAACTCATTCCACTCTCCCGTATTCAATACGGCACTGTTTGCAGAGGTGAAATTAATTTGGAAATCGGCAATTTCTTGCTCCGTTTCTTTGGCTTGTTCGCCAAAACATCCCGATAATGTTGCAGTGAACATAATCAAAACCAAGAATACGCCCTTGACTGAAGATGTCTGCATAAACTCCCCTTTCACAACTTGCTGATAGGCTTTATTGGTTTTAGTACACAAGAATCACTGTTGTGTAGTTGTTTGGTGCGGATAGCGGGAGTCGAACCCACGACATAAGGTTGGAAACCTCAGATGATAACCACTTCACCATATCCGCGATATTTCTGCCGAGAAGTATTCACTCTTTGAGTCAATCGGTTGCTTATTCACTAAAAACCAGGTGGCGGTGGCGGCACTCGTCGATTAAGACCAAATTCAGCACGGATATTTTGCGGGGTAGAATTTTGTCTTGAGATTCTAGCCTTTAGCACGCTTTCTGCGTGCTCCCGGCGTTCCTTATTCCGTCGAGTATTATTGGCCTTGCCACGTACGTACAATGTCCCCATTAATGCGAATAGTATCAAAATACCTAGAGAGGCTTGTATGACTGGTTGTTTGAGTAATTTATTGATAGTATCAGTTTGGTCGTCAATAGTATTGGTTTCCAGTCTAGAATCCTTAGCATCTAGGGTAATAGTAATGCTATCCATGGCAACATCAGATCCTGGTTCTTTTGCCAGTAATACCAACTGATATTGTCCAGGTTCTATCGCTTCTCCAGAAAATACCACAATCTGGGTTCCACCAGAATCAGGAGTGAATATGAGTACCTGTGTGGTTGTGTCTGCATCAATGCCCGTCATCGGTTGCCACTCAATTCTTATGGCTGCGTTGGCCATCTCAGTAGTTACTGTACAAGTAAAAGTAAACCAGTCACCACCCGCCAAGTCCAAGGATATTTTTGATTTATCACTAGTCAGTGTTGCTTCACCAGCATTCCTTGCTGGATCATTTGGCCAATGATCTAGTTTGTAGGCTCCAGCTGTTTGATTATCTCCCCAACCATCGCCATCAGAATCAAGCCATTGTGAGATTTCACTGGGGAAATCATCCTCAATATCTGCCCAGAAATCGTTGTCAGAATCTGGGCAGCCATGTTTAGTGCCTTGATTTGATTGGCCAGATTCGGCAGGGCAACTATCGCCCATAGTACCAATTTGATTGTCACCAAATGAATCTCCATCTGAGTCAAACCATTGTGAATTGTCTCCAAGCCACAAATCATTATCATCACTTGCTCCATCAGAATCTTCATCAGGGCAACCATACCTATCTATTGTTGAAGTACCAACAACGCTTTCGCATGCATCAGGATTGGTACCGTTTGGATTGTCGCCATAGCCATCACCGTCTTGGTCCGACCATTGTGTAGAGTCGTTAGGGAAGGCATCATCCCCTTGCGAGGTTCCATCATTATCACCATCAGGGCAGCCAAACAAATCGATATTTGAATAGCCTTCTTCACTGGGGCAATCATCAGCTTGGAATCCTGCTGCATTATCGCCAAAACCATCGCCATCAGTATCACTCCATTGAGTATCTTCTAACGGAAAGGCATCTGCTCCATCGGTGAGATTCCAGCCTGCATTACCTTCTGATGGCATAGTGATGTCAGAATATCCATCACCATCGGTATCTGGGCAACCTGTACGATCTATAGTTGAATTACCAGGAGTATTGATGCAATTATCTTCAAGGTCGTCAAACCCATCATTGTCGCTATCCTGAGTTCTAGTTGGGTCGTCAGGGAAGGCGTCACTTTCATTGGAAATACCATCACCATCATTATCCACACAGCCGTATCGATCAATAGTAGAATTGCCTGCTATGCCTGGACAAGAATCTGCCTCGAGTCCGCTAGCATTGTCACCATAGCCATCACCGTCTTGGTCCAACCATTGAGTTGGTGTCGATGGCAATTGATCAATTAGATTATCCCAGCCGTCTCCATCATCGTCAAGGCAGCCCATGCGGTTGCCAAGGGTCGAATTACCAAGAACACCCGGACAAGCGTCAGGGTTCAGGCCAGCGAGATTATCGCCGTAACCATCACCATCAACATCAGACCATTGAGTTGGCTCATTTGGTTGTGCATCTTCGATATCAGCCCAACCGTCTTGATCGGTATCAAGGCACCCAAGAGTATTATTTCGCCAGGAGTCTCCCCAAACGTTTGGACAACTATCTGCTAGGTTACCAGTTTGCTCATCACCGTAGCCATCAGAGTCTGTATCATTCCATTGAGTGTTATCATTAGGGAATACATCCGCACCATCAGTGAAGCCCCATGTTGAATCGCTATCTGAGTATCCATCTCCATCTGAATCTGGACAGCCTAATCTGTCTTCTGATGAGGTTCCAGCAACATTCGGACAACTATCGTCAGATGCGTCATCTACTCCATCACCATCAGCATCAGCCCATCGGCTGGCATCACTTGGGAAGGCGTCAGCTCCATCGTCAGCAGTCCAACTGCCATCTGGGTCAGAATAACCATCGCCGTCAGAGTCTGGGCAGCCGTTTCGGTCGTTAGAGGAACTACCAGTCACTCCAGGGCAATCATCACCATCGGTGCCAAGAGGATTATCTCCAAACGTGTCACCATCAGCATCAACCCATTGAGTGACATCACTAGGCCAAAGGTCAGCACCATTTGCTACTGTCCACAATCCGTCTGGGTCGGAATACCCATCAGCATCAGCGTCAGGGCAACCAAGTCTGTCTTGCGAAGAAAAGCCTTGGACTCCAACGCAGCCGTCTGGATTATTACCACTCGGATTATCACCATAACCATCATCGTCATCGTCTATCCACTGTGTAGAGTCGCTAACGAACTCATCATCAGTATCGCCGTATCCATCTCCATCAGAATCGGGGCAGCCTAAGTTGCCTAACTGAGTTGATGTGCCATGAACCGATGAGCAGGAATCTGGGTTGACGCCAGATGGGTTATCGCCATAGCCATCACCATCTTGGTCAGCCCATTGAGTTGGTTCAGAGGCAAATGCATCTGCACCATTGCCAGCAGCGGTCCAGCCGGCATCAGGATTTGAGTATCCATCTCCGTCGGTATCCGGGCAGCCATATCGGTCTCTATCAGAGGTTCCTGTCACGCCAACGCATGAGTCGCCAAATGTTCCAGAGGGGTTATCACCAAATGTATCAGTATCTCCATCAACCCATTGAGTTGCATTGCCGATAAAGGCGTCAGCACCATCGGTTACAGTCCAAACAGGACCATTGGTTCCTGAAGGGTCAGGGTCGGAGTAGCCATCAGAATCATCATCAGGGCAGCCAGAGCGGTCAGCACTAGAACTTCCACTCACACTTGGGCATGAGTCAGCTCCATTGGCAATAAACCAACCACCGTCTGGATCAGAGTAGCCATCGCTGTCTGAATCACCACACCCAAAGCGGTCGAGAGTCGAGGTTCCCGGTGAAACTGGACAAGCATCGGCTTGGAATCCTACCGCGTTGTCACCAAATCCATCATCATCTTGGTCAGCCCATTGGGTTGGCTCGAGAACAAAAGCATCAGCACCGTTTGCAGCAACTGTCCAACTAATATCGGGGTTTGAGTATCCATCACCATCGGTATCAATACATCCATTACGGTCTGTTGTTGAATTACCGAATACAGCTGGGCAATCATCATCACCATCTTCGATACCATCAAGATCTGCATCCTCGGTTAGATTTACCAAAGGGGTCTCGTGATTTATTGCCAGTGAGAAAAATTGTGGTCCCGTAGGTACTGATGTTCCAAGAATATGTACCTCCCAAACACCAGATGAGGGAGAACTAAAATTCATCACTCTTAGATTATTCAAATCATCACTCAAATTAGTCCAAACACCTGCTGGATTCTTGACTGCTACATCTAAGTCATTGACCAAGTAGGGAGTTACTCCTGGAGTTCCAGCCGGGTCTGTGTAGGCTAATGCTAGTTGAAGGTCATGTGCTGAAGCAGGTAGAGTAAAACTCCAACCCCTGTTCACGCCAGTAGATAGTGACTCATCAGCAACATAACTGGTTTGGACAGCACTATACAAATTTAGTAAACCGTTGCCTTCATGCATGTTGGGGATAGCCTCTCCTGCACCATTTGTTGGGCTGCCGTATTGTCCCATCATGTCATGGGTAGATGATCCAAGGATTGCTTTTACCAACGCCGAACTTGGGTTGGCAATTCCTTCATTTTCAATAAGATGTTCGAGTAGTAATGCAGTTGCTCCTGCAGCTATTGGGGTTGCCATGCTAGTGCCGCCTAAGTAGCAATATTCGGTATCGAACGAACCCCAACCACACGCTCCAGCCGATCTGGATTTGGTTGACAGAATGTGGGTGCCAGGAGCGACAAAGTCAGGCTTTATCCGCCCATCCTCTACCGGGCCTCTGCCAGAAAAGTCAGCCATGCCACTAGAATTATCGGCATTCGTCCCTCTAGAGGGTCGATAGTTTTCAGAAGCTCCAATAGAGATGGAATTTTTTGCCGTTGCTTCCCATAGTAAACTCGAATGATCTATTTCACCGTCGCCATCTAAATCATCAGCATCATTGCCGTTAGCAAACATGATCACAAGTTGTTCGTGAGTTCTTGCACCAATGTCGATTTGCATTGAACCTGTCGAGTATAATCCGTAATCATTGCAAGGAGCGCCTAATCCTGGCCGAATGCAACTTCCCCAAGAATTGGTGTGAATTCTACTGCCGTTTTCTACTGCTACTCGGAATAAATCTTGGTAATCATCGGGGATTCCTCCCAAGGTGCCGCTTTGTTCAAAGGCGTGTACAAGAAGTGATGCTTCAGGGGCTATACCAGTGATGGACCCACTACTTGCGGTGCCATCGCCCAGAACAGAACCAGCAACGTGGGTACCATGTCCGTTATCATCGTCTGCCCCATCATCGCATGGTCCAGGGTCTGTCGGACTGTTCCAAGCACACCAGTTTGATGGCCTTGGCCATGAGTATATGCCGTGAATATGGTCCGAAAAATCAGGATGCATAGTTGCATCATTAATTCCGCTATCTAATCCGGTATCGGCAACTGTGACTATTATTCCGCTACCATCTAAACCATTCCAAGTTCCGTCTAAAGCACTCATTTTGATATTGTCTTGAATATCATCTGAGTTGATGATGGTATTGGCAACTGAGTTGACCATCATGGCGACAGGTTTCTCTTCCAACCACTCAATTTCATCTTGTGCTGCGAGCCATTTTACTCCAGAAACACTTGTTGCAACAGTGGCAAACCTGCTGCTAAAAGAATAGACAAAGATGTCTTCACGTTGCTGGATGCCCTCGGGTAGTTCGTAGCCTGAAAGTACGATGTCTAAATCAATTAATCCATTATTTACCAAAGATTGAGCAAGTCCATGGCGGATTTTATCGACTGAATCTAATTGTAGTATACCTTCAACATTGAGTGATTCTAATTGCTCGATACTTACTGAGTTGAAATCACAACTAAAGCCATTGGGAGGCATGAATGAATGGCAATCAATTCCTTGTTGCGATAATTGATACTTCCACTCCGTTGGGACCGGGAATTCGTGGGTGATTACGTATTGACCTGACAAAGCATCAATTCCAGTCCAGTCTATCCAATTGTCAACCGGGACAACAGATGCATCGCGGTATAGTAAGGTGATTTCACCTGCTGAATAATCTGAGGAAAACCAGCCGTTAGACAATTCATAACTAGGCTCAATCGAGATTGATTTCAAATCTTCCAATTCTGTACTCGAAGTGGCAAATGCTTTCGGTATATCAGTCTCATTTGCTAATGCCATTGGAGCCATTATCTGGCACAAAAAGAACAAGCAAATTATCACTGCATTATTTGTTGAGCGTCGCCCCATGTACCTACACAATCATTGGTCCCTCATGAATGATTTGCTAATAATATCTGTACTAGATACTCTACGAGAGTTCAAAAGGTGATTTGGTCGGGCTAGTTCATGGCATACGGCGCACCGACTGAACAAGAAGCAGACTTAATGTCTCCCAATGCTGAAAATGAGAAATCTCAAGTGGTCGGCCGCCAAATCTGGCGGATAGTCCCATATGCCAAACGCTACCCAAAACGAGTGGTGGCTGGAATTGCCTCCAACGCAATGGCAAGGGTATTTGATCTGATGCCTTTCGTGGCAATAGGCTATGCAATAGATTATTTCACCACAGACAAGATGAGCGGGCCTGAGTTTTTGCAAGACTTTGTCACCTTCTTACCCGGGTCTGTAGAAGTTGGTTACGGGACATTAATTTTCTTGGGATTCTTTTTCCTAGCAATATTCCAGGGATTGTCTGAGTATTCATGGCAGACGCTTGGCTACCGGATCCAACACGATTTGCGAATGGATGCCACTCGCTCACTAATTGCCATGGAAGCATCATATTACGATATGCGACAAACCGGCCAAATCATGTCTGTATTATCTAGCGACGTAAATCAGTTGGAGGATGTAGTCTCGGATTCTTCGACATCAATAATACGGATTGTAATCACGTTCTTTACTGCCTTTACCATTCTGATACTGATGTCTTGGAAACTGGCTGCAGTATTATTTGGACCATTGGTGTTCATCATACCGCTAGTTTACTGGTTTTCAACCAGAGTTCAACGAAAATATCGCAAACAACGTGAATCTACTGGAGACATTACAGCAGTTTTAGAAAATTTAATTTCTGGTATTTCAGTTGTGCAAGCCTACAATGCTCAAGATTGGGAATCAAACAGAGTTAACCGTGAATCTGGCGTGTACCGTGACCAAGCAATAGGTGCTAGTCAAGACCGAAATAGATTCGTTCCAATGATCTACGCTATTGCAGGTATTGCATTTGGCTTGTTAGTGTCAGTTGGTGGTTCACTTGCAGGGGAAGGCGAGATTACCACTGGTGAACTTGTGACTTTCTTACTGATCAGTACCAGAATGACTATGCCACTATTCATCTTTGGAATTCTAATCAACCAACTACAACGAGGCGAAGCTGCGGCACGAAGAGTATTCACTGTAGTCGACTTGGAGCCACAAATATTTGACAAACCTGATTCTATTGAACTGGAAGAGGCAATCACATCAGTAGAATTCGATAATGTCTACTTCACCTACCCAAATACCTCAGTCCCAGTTCTTAGTGGTATTTCGTTCAAAGCCGAAGGCGGAGATTTCCTTGGGGTAATGGGTCACACCGGCGCAGGTAAGACCACCATTCTCAAACTACTCATGCGGTATTACACGCCAACTAGTGGCAGAGTGTTAATCAACGGGCGTTCGATTGATGACTATACTCTTGACTCTGTTAGGGACAAAATCGGATTTGTCAGCCAAGAACCATTCTTGTTCTATGGGAGTATCAAGGACAATGTAATTTACAATCAAACCGCCACCGATAAGGAACTAAGACGCGCACTGGAACTTGCCGGAGCTTGGGAGTTTATTCAGGAGTTAGAAGATAACCTCGACACCATGGTTGGTGACCGAGGTGCAAAATTAAGCGGCGGGCAACGTGCTAGAGTTTCATTAGCAAGAGCGTTACTTAAACAACCGTCCCTACTTATTCTTGATGAAGCATCAAGTGCCCTAGATGCGGAGACTGAAAGGCGGATTCAAGAGAATCTAATCGCCAGTGGCAGTAACAGAGCGACAATTGCAGTAGCTCACCGGCTAAGCACCATTCGTAACGCCGATGAAATTGTTTGCATGGTTGATGGTGCGGTTGTTGAACGAGGAAAGCACGACGAGCTAGTTGCTGCTGAAGGCGTCTATGCAAGTCAGTGGACCATACAAACCGGTGATTTGGCCGGGCTTTGATTAAACTCTTTCAACAATTGGTCTAAGTATTGCAGTCTTTTTAGAGCGCTTTTTGACAAACTGCTTATTGCCGAGTATGATGAGCGAGGATACCAATACAAACAACGGTATTCCAACAATTAAAGACCACACAGCAAGGCTCAGATTACCAATAAATATCTCTTCTAACATCTCGGCAATAACTATGATAGAAACGAAGATTAAGACTCTTAAAATGCCAAGGAAGGTTCTAACAATGAACCAAATCTGTTCGGTGTCATTACCTTCATCTGGCTTATCTAAAGCGGCCAAACGTTCAACGAAGGAAAGTCCGCTCATATTCGGCCTGCTAATTTCATCTAACTAATCAGTTACGGCGGTTTTACCGATAAAAAACTGGTTTTAGCACCGTTTCAAACAGTACGGATACGATCATCTATTTGATTGCCAACACCGGCTTTCCCACCAGTTTGACGTATTTCTCGCCACGCTTTAATGACGCCTTGTCCATATGCCCATTGGGCAAGGAAGACAAATAATGGCGCTAAGAATACAGTTCCAATGGTGCGATGAGGTGAGGTGCCAATTGCTGCACCTAGCCAACAGAGAGCAACATAAAACAGCATTAATCCACCAAGGCCGTGGAAAGCAAGACGTGGTAATGTCCATTCCCCAGATACCGATAGCCAATACTCTTCGGCTGCACCGCCAGCAAATAGTCCATAGATTAGTCCAATAATTGAGAATACAACCAGTGGCGGGAAGAATCCGATTGCTGTGTGAGACCAACGAGAAATTTCTGGCCAGCGTTTATTGGCAACCATTCTCGTGTAGCCGTAATTACGCATTTGCTTCATGTACGGCTTGAAAGGTACTCTGCGTCTGTGTGGCATGACATTGGATGGGTCGATGAATAACTTGTGGCCTTTGCGTTGAATTTTTGCGTCCAGCACCACGTCTTCGGCTCCAATGCAACCTTCTTCAAAGAAGCCAACTTCTCTCAAGTTTGCCATCCTGTGAGCGCAATTGACCCCGGGGTTGTGTGAAATTCGAACCAGTTCACCTTTTGGTTGGGCGCCGTATCTTGTTCCTGCAGTCATGAACTTTGTACAGAAAGCAACGTCAGCACATTTTGCGCCAAATGAATCATCATCTGGGGCAAAGTTTGGCCCGCCTACAGCACCAACTTCAGGATCCTTGAACCAGCGAATCAATTTTTCAACCCAATCAAGTGGTGGGATAGTGTCATCATCAGTAAATAATACCAAGTCATGGTCCATCTGCTTTAGTGCAAAATTGCACGCATCTGCACGGTTATTAGAGGAGTCTTCAATCCAAGTGGCACCATATTTCTCACATATTTCCTTGGTGTTGTCTTTGGATTTAGAATCAGATATTACCACTTCAAAGTGTGGGTATGTTTGCTTTGACAAGCGCTCGAGAACAATGCTTAATTCTTCAGCATTATTGATGGTCGGGATTAGTATAGCGGCCTTGTAAGCCTCGCCGTCCTCCTTCAATAGGGGTTCAACAATATCGCCCATGCCAT
>QXXX01000061.1 GCA_009887195.1 Candidatus Poseidoniales archaeon
AACTCAAGAGATGAAGGATTTACTAGTTACACCAAGCCACTTGGTAAAGTGGCTAATGATACAATAAATTCGTTCATTAGGGATATGGCAAATGAGCAAGACCCAGTAGACCAAGTATACACTTGGGGTGCTGCAGCGGATTGTGACCAAATTGACATATCACTTCAAACCAATGTAAATGGTGTAGATGAACTCGTAATCATCGAAAACCAAGCATGGGAAGAAGGAGGTATTTGTGACATTACTCTAACTCTAGAAGATGATGGTGCAGAAAACCAACAAGCTAACTCTGTAGTGATACCGTTCTCAGTTACTCCGGTAAATGATGAACCAGTAATAGCAGTATCTGGTCAAGTGCCAAGTGCTGATACTTCTAACAGTTTCACTGGGGAATTAAACGGCAACTACCGAGTTACTCTAGTAGAGGATACCACAGATTCAGACCAATTAACCTTTGATTTGTCAGCCATTAAGTCTGACATCGATCATGTTGATGCAGATTTGACATGGGTTCTTGAAGACACTAACACCTGTACTTCTAGTAACTACTACGACCACTCAATTGTTGGCGACACACTATCATTCGATTTGATTGCAGACGCTACAACTAACGCAGAACCTTGGGAAGTTGACATGTTGAACAACAATGGTATACATCAGACAAGAACCGCTAACGGATACTGTGAGATGACTCTTACATTATCTGATAGCCCTGCTGAACCATCCTACATGCCTAACTATACTGCTTTAACACCAAACAACTACGTGCAAGAATCAGTATCTGTTACACTGGCAATTAAGGTGGACAATGTTGTGGAAAATGTCCCAGACTACTACCTAGATGACGCTGAAGGATTTGACTTCAACGGTGTTAACAACATCATGCCTGGTACATGGGTGCCTGTCGACTTTAGCATTAACGCTGGAGGCGATGACGGCGCATACACCTACGATCACCTGCTTAAGGTAACTCTACAAAGCGACGGTCATACTGAAGTTCAATTACCACGTCTATACACACCGCCAGCATTTGGTACTTCACTAGACATTGACGATTGGGAAATATATGTTACTGACCAGACAACAGAGGTTTGGGTAGAAGTGGATGTAGTCACCTGTAATCCAGGTCAAGTCTGCACTCCTGCTAGTAACAGCATACAATCAGATTCACCAGAATCTCACAATGCTGTTTCAGGAAACCAAGTATTTGGTAAGTGGTCAGAACCTGGTAGAATTGGTGAGTCCGCAGACGGCACTCAATCTAATAGAAGACCTGCATTTGAAGATAAGAACTGGTGTAACAACTTGATGACCTCTAATGCTGCAGGAACTACTGTTGCATGGAGTGAATCAAGTCAGTGTGGTCACACAGAGCAAGGATATGGTGGAGCAGTTCTAGAAGACTGGCAAACAGGTGATAACAAATTACCTACTACAGTTTCGACTATTGGTGCATTATCTGTGGCTTCATTCGCCCCAAGTATCATAGCGGTTGCCTTAACTGGAATGTTTGTTAGTGCTCTTGTCCTTTCAGGACGAAGAGATGACGATGAGGAAGAATTCATGGAAGAAACTATTTCAGATGATGAATCTGCTGTGAGCCCAGTTATCGCCACTATTCTAATGGTGGCTATTACTGTGGTACTTTCCGGTGTAGTATATGTATGGGCAGCACAACTTGCTGATACAGATACTAAAGGAGTCCCTGTAGTAACATTCAGTGCCGAAAACGTCGACACTGGTAGCACTGACTCAGACCACTGGAAGATCACAATTGGGCAAGCACAAACAGTTCTTGCAACACAAGCTGTGGAAGTAACTGTGGCCTATATCAATGCTACAGGCGGTGCTGAATCTCAGACAATCAATCTTGCTTCTACGCTTCAGGTATACGGTTTCTCACCATATAACAGTGATTCACTAGTGACTTTCGGTGATGTAGTGACAATTGATGGTGAAGAAGTAATATCTACCTTTAGCACAGGTGACGACATATATGTCAAGACTCACTTGGCTGATGGTACGCCACTTGTTGATGCAACAATTAGGATTATCTACAATCCGCCTGGTGACGCTGAAGGGGCAACCTTGAAGACTTACCGAGGATTAAGTTGGAATCAAGCAGTTTGAAGTGACTAACTCACACTATGATAAGACGTCAGTGGAGGGGTTTCGGCCCTTTCACTGACGTGCTTCACTCGACTATTGCAGAGTGATAACAAGGTGAGGTCAGTGACGAGTGTTTTTTTAGGAAAACAATGAGTTACTATCATGTCGGACACAGTTGTCAGCCAGCCTAAGGTCGTCGTCTTTGATTGTGATGGAGTCTTAGTAGATTCAGTCAGCTCTTGGAAAACCTTGCATGACCATTTTGGGACAGATAATTCACTGAATCTTCAGCGATTTATCAATGGAGAATTTTCCGACCTAGAATTCATGCGCTCAGATATTCAAATGTGGAAAGCGGTACAAGATCCAATCTACCGTGATGAACTGTTTAGGTCGTATTCAGGTGTAAAATTAATGCCTGGTGCCAAGGAACTCATCGCAGAACTCAAGGAGGCTGGTATATTTGTCGCCATAGTAAGTGCAGGTGTTGATATCTTTGTGTCATCGATTGCTGGTATGCTAAAAGTCGATGACTGGATTGCTAATGGGTTTGAGTTTAATGATGATGATACCTTGTCGGATGAGGGAATATGTCGCCTGCACGCAACTAAGAAAGATGCAGTAATTGAAAGAATATTATCAATGCAAGGCTTTGATGCCAAAGATTGTGTCTCTGTTGGTGACTCAGAGATGGATTTGTCAATGCAAATAGCAGGTAGTGGATTTATTGGCTTTAATCCTAGTAGAGAATCTTCTCTTGCCGCATTCAAAGCAGCAGGTGTTCCAATAGTTTATGACAAGAACCTGCTTAATCTCAAGCCACTACTTGGCCTAGAATAATCAAACAAAGGGAATTGAAGTTGTCGCATGGCTTTGTAGATTGACAATGGTTAAAATGCACGGTTTTGGTTGGAACCCAAGCATTCTTTGGTATGAGGTTTGGTCCTGCCAAGTGCTTGAACATACCAGTGTTGTGCCTTTGAAATCAACACATGCATGTCCGTGAACGTGGCCAGTGACAAATATGTCTGGCACTTCATTGATTACTAATCCATCTTCAGGTTCGGGAGATAATGGAGTTTTACCCCCCCATTGAGGTGCTAAATGTCTTCTTCTGAGCATTTGACGCATTGCTTCAATTGGATCTGCGTAGGTTACAGTTCTAAGTCCAGCAACAAAATCATCAATTGATTTTCCATGGTATGATAATACTCGAACACCATGTAGTGAAAAATCACAGGGATTACCAACAAAAGTTGTGGTATTGTAATCTTGTTGAATATCTTTCTCAAATGTTGGCTGTGGTTCTGCTGGCCTCACAGCGTCGTGATTGCCCGGCAGCATCACACATTCGACCCAATCGGGGAGTAATTCTAGCAGTTTAGCAAATTCCGAGTATTGTTTGTAAAAATCAGGAATCAATAATTCCTTATCTTGTCCAGGATATATTCCGACTCCGTCAACACAGTCTCCCGATAATACGAGATATTTGATGGTTTTAGCCAGTGGGTCTGAATGGAACCATCTTACCATTTTATGCCATTGAGCTTCTAAGAATGTTTTCGACCCTAGATGCACGTCAGAAAGAAAAGCAGCACTGACTCCAAAAGGCGAAACGGCTTTTTCGTGACGTTCCTTCATCGGGAAATGTAAATCGTCGACATAAAATAAATCACCAGTTTGGCTAAAAGTCCCCGACACACCAAGTACATCATCTGGCATTAATCCCGCTTCAATGATTTGCTCATGAAACCTGTCTCGATCATCACCTTGACGCTTAGTCAATAGACAGGTCATCTCACCAGTCTCATCTTCCAAACTCCAAATCAAATGGCCATTTTTAGTATATCTTGGCTCATTTACTAGGCCAATAGCAACTGCTTTGTTTTCATAACCTTGGTAACGGTTTACCTCTCTAAGCAATCTTTGTACTTCAGTAGGTTTTCTAGGTAGTCTAGAATTTTTGATGATCATTTTCCTAATTTTGTTTAACCGGTCAGAAAAGCATGCTGTGATATCGGTCATTTTACCTTCAGTGGTGCTTTTTCCCGTAATGTCGTAGTGAATTGATATATCGTTTGAAGCATCTACTGCAAGACAGCTATAATCTGATTCTCGCCAATCGGGTAAATTATTTCTAAATTTTACATCAAGTAATTCGGGCGCAGCAATTGGTGCGATAACTCTCCCAAGATCAGTTGAAGGATTGGTTGCGACAATATCTTCTTTTATTGAAGTCAAATTTGGTATTGAACTATCATTGTCGTACATTTCAGTTAATTGAGCGAATATCTGGTTGTTTAGTACACCTTTGTGAAAGTCGATTTTTGGACCATTATCTAACACTCCAGATGGGTCATCATGATTAGCTAGTGAATTTATGATTTCACTACTAGCAATAATTCTCCTTTGGCGCAACATTTTGACGATATCATCAGATGTCGCAGCCATGAGTTATCGTAAAGACGCCGCCCCAAAAGGAAACCGGTTGGCATCGGTACTATTTCCAGTCAACTTGTTCGCCGAATGATTCAGAATCATCATCAGGTTGTTCACCACTCCATGATTCATCTTGCCAAGGGGCAGATTGTTTTGCCTGTGCTTCTCTTTTAGCACGCTCCTTTTCAAATTCGACACGGGCTCGTTCTTTTTCATCAGCCATTTGTTGCAGTTTCTTGCGATTTTCTTCTGCCG
>QXXX01000062.1:0-24273 GCA_009887195.1 Candidatus Poseidoniales archaeon
CCAGAGTCATACATTGGATTAGCCAAGAATGTTACAATTTTTGACCCTTACCGAAGATGGAACCTATTACACTGGCTGACAAGTTTTACCCTAAATTATATCTGGAATGGTGCGATAATATCTGCCTTGAAGAAGGGCCGAATGTACGGAGTCTCGGTAAAACATGTCAAAAACTCTGCTGATTTTATCGGCCTAAATTATTACACTCACGTTTTGACCAGTCCATTCTTGCCACAAACCACCGAAATAGACTTACCATCCAGAGGCCATGAAACGGTCACTGAATTTGGCTATCCAATGTATGCAGAGGGGCTTGAGAGAGCCAGTAAATGGCTAGGTAAGCTAAACCTTCCAATTGAAATAACTGAAAACGGCGTTGCTGACAAAGAAGATAATCTACGGCCAAAACATCTCAAAAGGCACCTATATATCATTGCTAAACTAATCCAAGAGGGAGTGGATATCAAATCATATTATCACTGGTCACTAATGGATAATTTCGAATGGGCTGAAGGATATTCGATGCGTTTTGGCCTGTATCACGTTGATTATGAAACTCAAACACGAACTCTTAGAACCAGTGGTAAAGCCTACCAATCAATAATTAAACGGCACCAAAAGTAATTGGCTCTAATTTCTCAACCGCTGTTGAATTGACTGCTTAGAATCAACACCATAGACGGTAAACTGACCTACTTAGTTTTAGGTGATAAGCCAAACAGACATAATCCTAGGAGTTAGCATTGTTACACTATGTGACTCTACTGGGGAATCTTAAATGGAAGACTTTCAATCACTCGGATTATCAAAAAAACTCCTTCTTGCTGTAGAACAAGAAGGCTACACAACACCAACTCCAGTGCAGGCACAGGCGATCCCACCGCTACTAGAAGGAAGAGACGTGCTTGGGGTTGCTCAGACTGGAACAGGTAAAACTGCGGCTTTTGCACTACCTGTATTACAAATAATAAGTCGCTCAAAACCGCAATCTAAGCGTCATATTCGCGCTTTAGTACTATCCCCAACCCGTGAACTAGCCGCGCAGATTGATGAGCGTTTTTCCGCATACAGTGGACATTTGGATATCCGACATAAAGTCATCTTTGGGGGAGTTAAACAAAACCCACAGGTAAGAGCATTGCAAAAAGGCATTGATGTCTTAGTAGCGACTCCAGGTAGATTACTAGACTTAATCGGTCAAGGCTACATTGACCTAGGCCGAGTAGAATTTTTCGTTTTAGATGAAGCAGATCAAATGCTGGATATGGGTTTTATTAGAGACATAAAAAAAGTGCTTAAACTACTTCCAAGACAACGTCAAAATCTGTTATTTAGCGCCACAATGCCAAAATCTATTGCGGAATTAGCCGCCTCGTTCTTACACAATGCAGTGAAGGTTGATGTTAGTCCAGAAGAAATCACCGTTGAGCGAATTGCTCAGAAAATAATGTTTGTTAGAAAAGCCGACAAGCGTCGACTTATTGTGAAAATTATCAAGCAAGAACGGGTAAACAAAGGAATTGTATTTACTAGAACTAAGCATGGTGCAAACCGTTTAGTAAAGCAACTTGACCAAAGCGGCATCAATGCTGCTGCAATCCACGGCAACAAAAGCCAAGGTGCTAGAACCAAGGCATTAGCTAATTTCAAGACTGGCCATACGTCAATCCTTGTAGCAACTGATATTGCTAGCCGAGGAATCGATGTGAATGATATTACTCATGTGTTTAATTATGACTTGCCCAATGAACCTGAAAGTTATGTTCACCGTATTGGTCGAACAGCAAGAGCTGGGAAATCAGGAATTGCGTATGGTTTTTGTGACGATAGCGAATCTGGATATTTGGTTGGAATACAACAATTGATTGGATTTGACATTGATGTCGATGAATCTCATGAATTCCATTTTGTTGGTGCAATTCCAAAGCCTGGTCAGAAACCTGGAAAAATAAAGACTGGGAAATCTGGCAATAAACCGAATAGGCCAAATCGCAATAATAACAAAAACCGCAGTAAACAAAGACAAAATAAGCCGAAATCTCCATCGCAAAGTCAGGGAAATAATAATTCAAACCGGCAACGTCCGCCCAGAAGACGCCGTAGTAGGGACCGTTCCCAAGGTAATGAAAATTAATTCACCTCACACAAAAGTTGGATATTTGGCTATATAAAGTCAAAAAACAGTCCTTCTTATACCTCCCGTCAGTTCTGTATGTCATGAAGAACAAAGTAATAGACACAAACGGAGCCTTGCCACTAGTAAATCTAATGGGCATGTTTCTAGGTGGATTTGGCGTAGTTGTATTTTTCATTAGTCAATCATTGACTGTGTTACTACCACTGCTATTTGCACCTACTGTTTGTGGTATCCTATGCGCTGTATTATACAGAGCGCAAAGTAATACCACCAATGAACAAAAAGACATAGCGCTAAACCCTGTAAGACTAGACATGATGTAAAGTCAACACACAGAAACTAACGGCCTAATGCTCAAAAATTGAGGATAATGGTGGACACTGGGGGATTTGAACCCCCGGCCTTCTGGTTGCAAACCAGACGCTCTTCCAACTGAGCTAAGCGCCCTCAAGTTGTGCGGAGGGTCTTCACCTTTTGATTGTTATCAATTGAAGAATTACTCTACACGGTCAATTGTTGCATCACGGTCAGGTCCCACACCAACCGAGGAACAAGGAACGCCAACTATTGCCTCGATACGCTTGATGTATTGCTGGGCAGCAGTGGGTAGAATAGAAAAGCCTAATTTTTCATCATTAGCTTTCTTAGCAATCCCTAACCACTCAATCAAGGTCTGGGATGGGAAACCTGGCATGGTGACGTAAACCGGTTTACATCTGGCAAGCGCAGTTGCGCTGGCTGGCATTTCCAGAATTTCTTTACCGTCTAATTCGTAAGCCACACAAATATTTAGCTCATCTAATCCACCAAGTACGTCTAGTTTTGTAAGGGCAAGTCCAGTGAAACCATTGATACGATTTGCGTGGCGCATTACTACAGCATCAAACCATCCACAACGACGCTTACGACCTGTGGTAGTACCAAATTCATGACCCACTGTGCCTAGGTGGTCACCTGCTTCGTCCAGCAATTCGGTAGGCATTGCCCCATTTCCAACTCTAGTAATGTATGCCTTGGTAATTCCAATCACCTCATCAATATGACCTGGATGGATACCAGCACCATGTGAGGCATTACCTCTTGAAGTGACTGAGGATGTGACATAGGGGAAAGTACCTTGATCAATATCAAGTAAACAACCTTGAGCACCTTCTAGAATCACATGCTCATTCATCTTCAAAGCATTATCTATCATTAATCCTGTGTTGTTAATACAGCTGGAATAATTATCCCAAATCCAGTTTACATCGGTTGTTAGACCTTCTTTGGTAATTCTATCTTGGCATCCAGCAGCAGCCAATGAAGCATTCATTCGCTCAACAGTTGATTCATACCATTCATCATTATCTTTGACTTCCTCGACATCACCAAATCTTAGACCTATGCGATTTATTTTGTCTGCATATGAAGGGCCAATACCACGCCCTGTAGTACCGATTTTCTTGTCCAATCCGTCCAAGTACCGGTGGAAAGGCAAGATTATGTGGGCTCTTTCGCTGACGAATAATCGATCACCACGGGGGTCCTCACCACTAGATTCTTGCCAATTTTTTAATTCTGTATCAAGTACCCACGGGTCGATGACCATGCCATCACCAAGGACCAAATTACACTCTTTTCTAGTAATCCCTGATGGCAAAAGGTGGAATTTGAGTATTTGATCGCCAAGTACTACAGTATGGCCCGCATTATTCCCACCTTGAAATCTTGCAACCCAAGTTGCTTGTTCTGCAATTCTATCGACTAATTTCCCTTTGCCTTCATCGCCCCACTGGGCACCTAAAACTACTGTTGCTGGCATGTCTGTCAATTAAGCCCTTACGCGTACCGTCTTTGAACTATACCATTACTGGTCAAATAGTCGATGTAGATTAGAACAACTAAATTGTCGTTAAACAATAGTTTATATTCAAACTAACTAACCTGTAGACATACTGGTGAAAACTAACGGAGATACAGCGCTACTGCCAATAATAACTGATACATCATCATAGCAGCAAGTTTAAGTAAGACGTAAATTAACTAGTTAACAAGGAGTTGAGTAGATGCCCAATCAAAATACAGGTTCAAATAACCAAATTGCAAATAATAAATCAGCCAACGAATATGGATTGTTCGACCCGAGCAGACGAGTACTGGATGGGCACACACGTCCGTGTGAAGAATGCGGCACAGTCGATTGGCAATTAGATGATTCAAGAGGTGAAATAGTTTGTAACTCGTGCGGTCTGGTCGTTGAAGAAAACGTGATTGACCCTGGAGCTGAATGGACCAACCGAGATAAATCAGAAGACCGCTCAAGAGTTGGACAGCCGCTAACCTACACTCTGGCGGACAAGGGACTCAACACCAGTATTGATGTTAGAGACTTGAATACTGGATCGGCTGGAAGACACGGAATAAGTTCCCAAGCGCGCAGAGAATGGCGCAGAAGACGAGTAATTGACGAGAGGTCCAAAACCCGCAAGAGCCGAGAACGCAACTTAGTCAAGGCTAACCAAATGATTCGTGACCGGTCTGACTTGCCAAAATCATTGCAGGAAGAAACCGCTAGACTTTACCGAAGACTCAGCGGTGAAGGTTTCGTAACCGGAAGATCAATTGCTGGTGTTGCCGCTGCTTGTACATATTTAGTGGCAAGAGAAGAAAATCTACCAAGGCAGATTCCAGAAATTTCAGAAAGTTACAACATCTCCGAAAAAGAACTTTCTAGACTAATCAGACAGGTATCACGGAAATTAAATCTCCACAAGATCACTTCACCTAATGAGTACTTTGACAAATTCATCTCTGATTTGCAACTTCCACCAAATATCTTTACCCAGGTAAATCACTTATGGTCCAAGATACAGCCTCACGAGGACATTTGGCAAGGCAAGAAACCGATGGGAGTCGCTGCTGCATTGATTTACAAAGCCGCATCTGAGTCTGGAACATCAAGAACTCAATCCGATATCTGTAAAGTAGCCAACGTATCAGAAGTGACCTTGAGAGGATTACTACGAATATTTGATGGATTGTTATCCCAACTTGGGGAAGCATCCAAGCAATGATACCCTAAAATTCAAGAAGCCCTCTCAACTGGGGTGAATATGGGTTTCAAGGCAAAAGCCAGAAAACATCGAAAAGATGACGGCTCTGATAAAAAAGACAAGAAACAAAGCCGAGACCAAGGCGAATTACCATGCGGGATAAATTCCTGCGCAAAGTTCGCTGACAAATCAATGGGCGGCAGATCTCTGTCTCTTGACAATGCTATCGACATGTGGGGACAGGGTAAATTTACTGAGTCCAAAGGCCGTGTAAGAGTCTGTAAATCCTGTTACCGTGCTTGGAAAAAGGAAAATAAGAACGAAGATGCCTACTGATTTCACTTTCACTTCAACCTAAGGGGTGTGAGATAAGTAAGTCTACCCCCGGCTATCATTAACAAAGTATGTCAAGTGGAATAGTAGTACGCAGCATGATCTTGTCTGCAGGTTATGTTGTTGCATTAGATGATGGAATGATTAGCTGGAGACCTAACTTTGGTCGAAGAACCAATTACCGGATGCAATATCCAGCATCGGTTCTTTTGGGAATGAAAGGTCCAACGGGTAATTGTGAATCAATAGTGATTGGTGATGTCAGGGGTAATGTGATTCGGCTAAGTTTACCTCGCCTAGAACTACTCGATGCCTATGAAACTTCTATTGCAGTAGTTAGGTCATTATGCAGAGTAAGTTCAACCTCTGATAAAATATTAGTCGGCAATGAGACAGGTGACGTATGGTTAGTTGGCAGAGATGTGCCAGATGAATGCGTTATGTTGTTTAATCACGAAGATAGTATCACCAGTATTAGAACCATAGATAATCAAATTATCATACAGAGTGGTTGGTCCAAATTCAACTATGATTGGGAAGGATTAATTCTTTCAAATACTAATAAGAATGATATCTTCGACGATAAAATCCAACAGAGAACTAATCGAAGGTCTAGATTATTAGAAATGAAATCAGAACGTTATACTCACGGCAATATACTAGATATGCCGATAATTAGCTGACATCTTCACGCTCAGTTAATGGCCAGGGTGGATGAGGTGTCAACCAAATAGCAGTCTGTGCGGGCCTAGCCCAAGATTTTGGCGATTGTCCGTCATTGCCAACACAATGTTCAAAGAATTCAATATGGCGTTCAAGCACTTCTTTGATGTGAGCAACACCCTTTATTGCAGGACCATGCAATGGAATGAGAGTGTCTAGGTTAAGTTTGCTAATTTTAATCAAACTCTCGATTACATCAGGTAAACAACCCGTTGGCAAATCCCATCTAGTTGGCCGATCTGCTCTGGGCAGAATTGGTCCAGAAACTAGTAAATCCTTTTCCATGATATAATATCCAACCCCGTCCGAACTATGTCCAGGCAGTGAGATTACACTAATTTGGCCATTTCCTAATGGAAATATATCCTTATCTGTTACTGGTTCAGCGTTAGTAATCGGCATATCTGAATCGAAGCGATTAGCCCATGTTGTAAAAAAATCACCTTTTGCTAGGGATGGCTGTCCTTCAGGATGAATGTGAATTGTGCAGGAACCAAACTCATTAGCAATATAAGCCGCACCACCTGTGCATGGATACCTCCTTGAAGTGAGTAAAACTCTATCTAAAGGTTGATCACCAATTATGCCTTTGATTCGCTCAACTTGCAGAGCTTGGTACCATGAAGTACCTGCGTCAATTAGTATATTCCCAAGAGTTCCTAAGGCTAAAACCACATTCGAATCATGATGGATGCCGGGGAGGCGCACAATTCGCATATCTACTGCTCTTGAAATAAGTGCTTCAATGTACTGTTACTAATTAAAGCACTACACAGTCGTTTGGTGGTGGTTAAATAGGGGAAGTTGGTGGAACGGACATGGCACGATTCCCAGAAGCAGAAGCAAGAATGCTTCGACGCAAAATTTGCATGAAGTGTAATGCAAGACTTGCTTGGCGTGCCGTGAGTTGCAGAAAATGCAACTATAAGGGACTGAGACCCAAGAACATCGAACGTAAGGGTGCCTGATTTTACTCCTACAATCAAATACCTACAATCTGTAGTATTATAGTAGTTATATCGCCAAGCAAAGCCATCGGTATTATTGCCGGGAATAAAAATACTAGTAACGGTAGTTTGTAACTAACCCAGACATACTCCACATTATGTTGTTTGAGTTCATTTATTGACTTGGCAAGTTCTTTTTCTGTCGGCGTACGACGTGGTGCTCTAGTTTTGTGATATGGTTTGATATTACCATCTGGCATTTCAACTAGTGAAGTCAAAAGCCAAACATGTCGTTTTGCGACATTATCGATTGGCATTACTGTAGAATGCCAAAACATTCGTAAATCTCTAAGAGATTTTACATTCCCTTGAGACAAATTCTTCAACATCAAAATAAATGGTATGAATAAGAAACTGAATCCTCCCCACATCAACAGAGAAATCGCTGGAGGAAGAGACAATACCATCTCTTCGCCATAATCCATTACCACCGGCATGGTTGACCAGTTTGGCACCAATATTGCAACCCACATCAATGCTTTAGCATCAGCCCCGCCATGTATCATCCTTAATCTCCAACCGAGATCAATCACGAAAATCACTAACAAGCCTGATAATGTTGACCAGTATAAAGCAGCCATTCCAACCGCATCCCCTAACACAACGTCCAGTAAGTCAACATCACCATATTTAGCGAACCCAACTACAACTCCAATTATGCTAACTAAATACCAAATAGCAACTGTAAGATCTAATTTATTTCCAGACCTGATATCACTGAAAGTTGGTCTACCAATGATTGCAACTGAAGCATATGCTACTACTGCTGAGGCTGTCAAATAGATGGTCCAATCTGCTTCCCGAGCTATTAATTCCAAAACCCAAAGAAAAATCGCTGGTTTGACCCAAACCATCCAATGTTCGTTTTTTACCCGTCTGGTTTTGTGATCCATCCATGCTGCCCAGCCCATTCCAAGCAGTAGGACGCACACTCTGCTCCAACCTAGAACCTGGTCCGAGGTTAGTGCCATGACACAGCCATGTCGCCAGTGAACTTAAAGACGGCCTACTCGGTGGGTTAATTGGTCAGCGTTGAGGGTTTATGATGGATATAGAAACAAGACTTCAGCAAGTAGCGACTGTAATCAATCAAATTGATGACCCTAAAGTCCCAAGAAACATTCGCAGGCAAGCCAAGGAAGCGTGCGAACAATGGCTCCTGAATAAGGCCAAAAAATTGGATGTGCGAATTGCAATGTCGCAATCAAAACTTGAGGAATTATACGAAGACCCAAACATCCCACCCGAATTTGGCACACTCATTTTGATGATTAATACCGAACTAGAGAAAATCTTGACAGAAGTTCTATGATTCTTCTAGAATCTCGTGTGAAATCACTTTAATTCGCGAAGATAAAATCGCCG
This sequence comes from Candidatus Poseidoniales archaeon, assembly GCA_009887195.1. GTDB lineage: Archaea > Thermoplasmatota > Poseidoniia > Poseidoniales > Poseidoniaceae > MGIIa-L1. The sequence continues at coordinate 8,598 of QXXX01000062.1, forward strand.
CCAATAGCATCACTATACCACATAGATGGAATGACGTATGGTAATCAAGCGGCCAATCTTTTGAGACGGTAAATGTCCAAACAATGCCACCGGTTAACGGCCCTAAAATCCGGGCAAATGAACTAACAGATTCTTGTGCACCCATCACTACTCCTAAATTGATACCTTGTTGCTTAGCTGTAGTCGTAAGTAGAGATGATGAAGTTGGCTGGAAAATACCATTGCCCACAGCGATTAAAATCACAACCACGAATAGTTGGGCAAGTGCCCAATCAGCTTGGGTATATGGTACTAAAATCAAACCTAAACCAGTAATTAGACATGAAATTGGTAGCAGTTTTTCAGGACCAAATCTTCTTGATAAAGGACCAATTAATACCCCTTGGGTAACTATTCCCGCAATTCCTATAATGGCAAAAACCCGACCGTTCTGGGCCTCGTCATAACCAAGTCCGCCCAAACTGATATCCATTCCAGTATACAAGATAAATACTGCATGCATTATAGTAAATCCAAAAATAAACAACATTGTAACCCAAATAATTAATGAAATAGAACCAGTCTTAAGCATGGAGATGGATTGTGAAATAGATTTTCCAATCCTAGCATTCCATCCAAGACCGTCATTTTTTGAGCGTTTTGATTTGGGCAATGATTCTGGTAATTTCCAGTAAGCAAATATTAGTGAGAACATCGATAAAGCACCAGCTGCTAGACAAGGCAATAGATATGGATATGTTTCAAAGATAGTCGATTCAAAATAATCCCATCTTGCAGCCGGATTTGATAATTCACCCCCAATAAATGGCCCTATAGTAAACCCTAATCCAAATGCTGCGCCTATTATTCCCATTCTAGTAGTCATCTGGGCTGGACTGCTAACGTCTCCTATGTACGCTCTTGCAACCGCTAGGTTACCGTTAAAGACACCAGCAAGAAATCTTGCAATTAACGCTATCAGAAGAGTATTAGCCAACCCAAACATCGCAAAGAACACAGTATTTCCGATTAAACCAATCATCAATACTGGACGACGTCCTATCCGGTCAGATACTGAACCCCAAAATGGTGAAAACAAAAATTGTGCTGCAGAGTAGGATGTCATTAGCAAACCTACCCATAGCCCCACTTCAGTAATTCCTTCAGCCGCAGCTAAATCTTCGACTAGATAGGTCAGAAATGGGATGACTATCCCAAATCCAATCATGTCAATCATGGTGACTAAGAATAGCACAAACAGTGCTGCAGCACTAGCCTCAACAGTTTGCTGAGGTTGTTGGCGTTCAGTCATGGCGTTCCCTAATACTCATCGTTTTTGTAGTCAACGCGCTCAAGCAACTCAAACAAGCGAATCAAGCTGATGGTGAGTTCTTGGAGACTTCTGGAGTCAATCGATCTATGACATTACCTAAACGCTCAACAAGCCCTGCTTTGTGGTCGTGTTTGATTAGTGCGTGCTCCATCACTTCATCGAGTGAATCTACTGGGATTACTTCTACAATGTCAACATATTTGTCATCAAGCAGCACGTCTTGCATGTTTGCTCTTGGAATTACTACTGTCTTAACTCCAGCTGCTGCGGCTGCTTCTATTTTAGCAGTAACTCCACCAATTGGCAGCACTTCTCCCCTGACTGACAATGAACCAGTCATTGCTAGGTTTTGCTTAATGGGTATTTCCTCTAATGCAGAAATTACTGCTGTTGCGATGGTTATTGACGCTGAATCGCCGTCTACACCATGAGTATCAACGAATTGGATGTGTATATCATAATCAGAAATATCTTTCCCGGTCAGTTTCTTAATTACTGCACTGACGTTGGTGACGCTTTCTTTGGCTAAATCAGACAGTCCTCCAGTTGCGTGAATCTTACCGCCTCCACCCTGCGATGGGGTAACAAGTGCCTCGACTGGCAGCATTATCCCACTAAAGTCGGATAATCCAGAATTGGCACCTAATACAGCTAATCCGTTAACTCTACCAACACGTTCACCGGAATTGACTAGTAAAGAGTAATCTCTTCGGCGTTCAATCATTCTATCTGCGACTTGTTGCTCTAGCGGTTTAGCAATATTTCTTGCGCCAAGAACGTGTGCAGCGGTAGTTAATGGAGAACCCTCTTCACTGGCAAGATCCCCGGCAATTCTAATTAATCCGCCTAATTCTCTCAAACGAAGTGACAACTTACCTCTACGCCCAGCTCTTCGTTGTGCTTCTCTTAATATGATGCCAACTGCTGACTTATCGAAGTGTGGTATCTCTCTATTTGTACCCATATCTCTAGTAACTTCTTGAGCAATGAAACGTATTAGTCTTCGACGATTTCTGGAGGTGTCTGGCATCTCTGAATTGACATAAACCTCGTAGCCATAGCCACGGATTCTACTTCTAAGTGCAGGGTGCATTCCTTGGATAGCATCTAAGTTACCTGCAGCAATTAGGATGAAATCACAAGGAACCGGTTCAGTCTTTGTCAAAGCCCCTGAGGAGCGTTCTGAACGACCTGAAATTGGAAATGCTCTCTCCTGCATAGCAGTTAGCAAGGCTTGTTGCTCTTCTAACCTCAGCAAGTTTACTTCGTCAATGTAGAGCACCCCTTTGTGAGCACGGTGGATAGCACCTGGCTCAACCCTATCGTGGGCTGGGGTTTCCATACCACCTGATTGGAACGGATCGTGCCTTACATCGCCAAGCAGTGAGCCAGAAAGGGTTGCGGTGGCGTCGATAAATGGTGGTAATTCATTCATTTCATGCTTTACCAGCAATTTAGGGATTCGACTTTCGTCTGATGCACCTAGTCTACCTCTGATGAACATGTAACCAAACATGAGTAGGAACCCACCAAACAACAGTGTGATAATATCACCGGTTTGCAAGGTTGCTATCACCAGTAGGAAACCGATTGCTGCAAAAGCAATCAATAACATCTTTTGTGACCGCTCTCTTTGTTGCCTGATCGCTTCGCGTTGCAACTTTACGATTCTATCGCCACGAGATGCTGGAACACATCTAACTCTTGGAGCATTTTCATCATCTTCATTAGGGTAAATTAGAACATCTTCTAAAACGTCCTTTGGCAATAGTTCGGTCATTGACTTGGCCAACATTGATTTTCCGGTTCCAGGATCACCAATCATCAGCATGTGTCGCCTTTGTTCAGCAGCCTTCTTTATGACTACAGACCCGGTTTCTTGACCGATAACTTGGTCGACTAATGTTTCGGGGATTGGAACTTCTTCAGTAGATGAAAATTCAACGCCCTCAATCCATTTATCAACGGCTAATGTCATTATTTCGTCTGTGCCAGTCGGCTCAGGAGCCCAAATGGTTACCTCTTCTTCAGTAGGTTCCTCTGTGCTGGTATCTTCACTGCTCACGACTATCCCTCACACTACTCCCCTTTATGGGTTTAGAAAGTTCCACAAATCAAAAAGTCCTCAATTCTGCATGCGATCAAGGTACTGTTGACCATAGTATTCCCACTGCTCCATTGACCATCCTGATGGAAGGCCGCCAGGAGGGAATGGTGGGCCTCGATGAGCTTGAATCGGAGGACCAGCAGGCATAGCAGTTGGTTGTGGAGTATGTTGGATTGGTTGTGGTTGTTGATAGTGTGCTTGCTGAGGTTGGCTATATTGTGGTGTGGTTAATTGTGTTTGGAAGATTGCCTGGGTGCCACCATACATCGAGTTGGCTACTGCATCTCTTGCGGGAAGTGTAGAATCTGCCCACTTGAAGCCTTGGGAGTCATCAAATTCACGATTGCCTCGCATCATAAACATACCACCGAGTAATGCAAAGATGATAATAGCAGCAACTACACCAAGAATAAGCATTGTGTTGTCATTATTATCAACTGCATCACTGGTTGTACTTGATGTTTGATCTTCGACGCAGTTAACTCTTGGGTCAAGACATGCCAACTCAAGTTCTGCTTCAGCAGTAACCAATTCTACTTTCAAACCAGTATTGTCGTCCTCTGCGCTTATCTCAATGTCGTTCTTGATTTGGTCAATCTTTTCATTGAGTTTATCGATATGTGAATTAAGCATATCATCGCTCATTTGTGAGGGCGGCGGTAAATCTTGAGTAACTACCCACTTGTACAATGGTTCAGCAGATCTTATTGTTTTGTAGTTGTTATTCATCTCATCAACACCATCAATCATGATGTAGAAATAATCACCATAGTCATAACCATATGGTCTTGCAGGCAAATCAGGATTCATGACATTTGGTATATCAACATCAATTTGCCATCCTTGAGCAGATTGAGTCATGTCTAAATCATAAATCCACATACCATCGCAAATACCCTCATAGGTACATGTTTGCCATTTAACCGTCATGGAAGTGAATAAAGGTGCATCTTCGCTTAGATACATGTTGGCTGTTGGAATTTGACCAATGTACATATTGCCTGCTTCAACAACCATGAATCCATCTTCAAGTGCACTTTTAGCAACAGTGAATTCAAGGGAATCATAAACTTCGATAGTTACAGTATATTCGCTTGAATCATAGGTGTCAACCACCTTGATGAGTATATCTTGGTTGCCAATTTCATTAAATTTCAATTTCATGAACCCTGTTTGACGAACGTATTGTGCGCCGCCTGGTTCGCCAGGGGACGACACAAGAATTGTCACATCATCGATGCTGTTGTCGACATCAGACACGAGTGACTTTAGATCGATTGAGGATTCTGTACCAGACTTTAGTCTCAGACCATCAAACTGTGACATATCGAGAACTGGAGCGTCATTAATTGGATTAATAATAATCAGTAAAGTTTGATCTGAACATTCATTATCAACATCACATGCCCTGATGGTCAAGGTTGATTGCCCCTCTGCATCAGTACCTATTGTTTCGAATCCTAGAACTCCATTTTCTATTCGAGTTTCGATTAAACTTGGATTGGTTTGAGAAACCACATCAAACGTTAGTAAACTAGCAGAACTAACCTGCCCGTCAGCAGTTGTATCTGAAACATATTGAAGCAAACGAAGAGTTCCATCGGATTCAGGTCCTTCTTCATCGATTGATTGAGTAGGCAGCCCTAACCATCTAGGTTGACCATTTTCAATAACATTAAATTTCAAAGTACCGTATGGTATACTATTACTAGTGTAAGTGCCGCCATCATCTACTGTTACGAGAATACTCTTCTGTCCTAGAGGGCAACCCTGAACGTCATCAAAAGTAAAGTCAACAGTGATCGTTGATGATAGTGGATTCCAAGAAACAAAGTACGGGCTATCTGAACTAATATCTAGATTAGAAAGCGGTGTTTCTGGGTCACTGATATGATTGGTCATATCAATATCGGTAGCAACATCGCAGGTGACTGTTGGAACTGGTTCGGCAATTACTTGTGGAATCCCATTAGCCAGTGTGAAGGCGTCTGGAGTGACTCGCCACTGACTTGATTGATCTCTGCTGTCAGTAGTTTTTGATCTCAGATCATAATCACCAGCAGGCATGGTAAGAGTTGGAGTCATCGTGTATTCTCGACCCTCGTTAGATGTACCTTCATTGACGATATTTTCACCGCCTGAATCAATACTACCATCCCAAAGGTTTTGTCCTGCTGGAGAGACTTCCAATTCGAAATTCATTGTTTGAATCGTATCGACATAGTCGTCTGCAGTACCCTTTGCAATAACAGTGAAGATGGACCCTCTCTCAATGACATTATCGCCACTTACTGTTGCTTGTTTTGCAGTAGGAGGGCGATCATGATTTACTTCCTCAATAAGCAAGTTGTTATTTGAAGAACGGTCACCTATCAAACCAGTTAACCTAGCTCCAAAACCAGTTTTCCATGCATTGCTTGGCAAACTTGTTGTGTCAATATTAGCCGTGTGAGTCATTGTTCCTTGGATAGCCAAGTTGGTCAGTGACTTTGTAGAAACTACTACTGGGCTGTTGCCGTCCATGTAAATAATTTCAAGAGACCCGCCATCAGAATAATCTAATCCACCGATATTTTTTGCAGTTGCAGTAACAGAGAGTTGATCTCCGTTAACATACCCATCTGAGGACGCAGGATTTACTACACTGATGTCGGAAACCGCAATCTCAAGTTTGGGGCCCATCGATGCATCAGCAGCCGCATAGACACTGTTGTAAGTGTTATGAGGACCGTCCATGAGTGCAGCAACTGTCAAGAAATTATCAATTGCTGAAATCGAAGCACCAGCATCTGTGGTTGCTGCCCTAACTGTTGAAACCGGTTTGGACCAAGAAGTTGATACTGGGTTGTTTGGAGTCAAAGTAAGTTGAGTGAAACCGTTACCTCCGGAATTGAGTAACCAATCTCTAATTACATTGTGTGGTATGTTACCGTTATCATACGGTTGAGCACCATAATGTTCTGTCACGATACCTTGCAAATATGCGGTAATTGATGGTGAGGCTCCAGTGTAAGTCACGGTTATTTCAATATCCATATTGTTGCCATTTTGCGATTGTGAGACAATCATGTTAAAATCACCTGGGCTAACCATATTGCCACCAGTGCTGAAAGCGTTATCGTACATTGAACCCGTAGTCCCCCCTCCGACTATGTGATAGGTAGATGATGGAGCTTTTACATCACCAAACTTAGCAACAGGAATCCCGCCGCCGCCGTCCATAACGTGATTAGAACGACCAAGTGGGTCTGGTGGATAGGCTCCATTGTAGCTGTAATGAGAGATGAATACCATGTCGTCAGGGTGTTCACTCTTCAATTCGTTGAGAGATGGTGAGGCACTACTCATGCATGGACCACACCAATTAGCTCCAACATATTCTGCCCAAATCGAGTGACCTGGCGATGTTGGGGCATTCATTATGCGATTCTCTTCCTCAAGAATTTCTGATTGATTTGTCGCGATTGTGGCAGCAAAACTACCAAGGAACAGTGCGACGATGAAAATAGAGATTGACTTAGCATACAACTTCATGGATGTACCTAAGCCGACTCAGTATAAGAAACCCTCTATTTTTAGTGCAATTTCCCACACTTGGCATCGGTTTAGTAGCAATTAAATGAGGATGTTACTCAGCAGTAATTGTGAGCACTGAAAAATGGTTGGCTTTGGAAGAAGAAGGTGGCAAGGTATTCTTGGTCCAGATAGTGGAAGAAACTATCAAAATAAAAGGCCTCGGTGTATTTAATCCTGCAGAATTATTGGCTGAAAAGCAAGTCGGAGAGACCGTCGTAATCGGTCAAAAAATCTTGACCGTTTTAACCCCTAGACTACCCGAATTATACCGCGGAATGAAACGAAGAGCCCAAACAATCAGTCCTAAAGATGCTGGTATTTTTATCACTAAATTAGGCATTGGTGCTGGTGATGTGATACTTGAAGCCGGACTTGGCAGTGGCGGTTTATCGCTCCACTTAGCGAGAGTTCTTGGCAATTCAGGTACGCTGATTACCGTTGAAGCACGTGATGAACACGCAGAAGTTGGCTTGGAAAACCTAAATCGGGCAAAAAACTGCCTTGAAGAATTTCCGATACACCACCACATTTCAGGCGATATCGTCGATATTGCAGAACAAGTTTCACAGATCTCTCAAGGAGTTGATGGAATTATCCTAGATTTGCCAAATCATGAGACGGCGATTAACGCGGTGGTAGAATTACTAAATCCCGGTGGAAGAATTGCTTGCTATTGCCCAGTGACCAGTCAAGTTGAACGAGCCTGGCAGACTTGTGAAGACAATGGACTTGTTGTCGAATGGGCGGGCGAACTAATGGAACGCAAATGGGGAAGAGCATCTAAGGGTGGCATTCGACCTGTTAATGGTCCATTTGGACATACAGCATTCTTACTGATTGCCCACAAACGTTAATCAGAATTTTTGATTTTCTACTACTCTAATTTTCTTGTCACATTGAGGGCAGGTGAACTTAAACGGCGGCTCACTACCTCTTGGAACCCCTAATTTGGCCTGACAGAACGGACAATTGACTTTGTTATCAGGGGTCATTCGACATTCGTTTGATTTTAGTTGACGTGCTTGTACTTCTTTCTCTTTGGTTTTCTTGCCTGGCTTACTCGATTCCGTAGAAACGTCCTCTAATGAATCTTCAACATTAGCATTAATTGAAACTGATTTGCGTCGCTTCCTTAGTGTGTTCATCAGAAGCAATAAGAGCAGTGAAAAGATCCATCCTCCGGCCATGATTGAGATAGTCTGTTGCTCATCAAATTCAACACCCAATGGCAATTTTACACCATTAGGAGGCAACTCTGGACCATCTACCTTAACTGGTAAATCGGTAGATTCCTCTGCATAGGTAACTCCATCTATCAATATGCTCGCCGAAACTCTAAGAGTTGCAGATTCTGATTCTGTTACTCGAGAATTAATCAACAACTCAAATACTGTTGTTTGACCATTTGCCAGAGAAAACTCATTAGAAACCGTATCAGAATTCATTGGTCGAATCGTGACGTCAAATAGTGATTCATCTGAACCAAGAATGAATAGACTTCCAGATAATGGCGCATTTGCTAAATTTTTCACTGTGATGGTAGTAGATGAGCCGCCAGATGATGCCATAGAGAGCATACTCTCGCCGAAACTAATTTCGATGATCCCATCCCCACCCCAGTTAGGCTCTACAGTAAATATCTCGACCTGTTCCAGAACATAGTTACTGCGTGCATTGCTAGTAACTCTAAAGTTAAACGACGACAATCCAGCAGTTGCTGTGTCTTCTATTAGACAACTCCATTCAAAGGCCTGTGATGAGGACCCTGCAGGGAGGGTGAAAATTTCCGACAACCCACAATCTTGACCGATGGTAGTCAGCAAAAATTGGTCCTCCCCTGTCCCAGTATTAGTTACGACTACATCACCACTGATGCTTTGTCCTGGTAAGGCACTATTATCATCAGCAAGAATTGTTAGTTGAGCGCTTGCTTGTATTGGAATTATTTTGAAACTTATTGATGAAGAAATAGTGTCATCGTTGGAAGAAGTAACAACAATGTCAACATCGCAGCCATTCGCTGGAGCCCCTGCCAATCGTTCTCTTACCTGAATAGTCACAGCTTGGGTTGAAGAAGAATCTAGATTAATTGAGGAAGTAGACAATGTGGTATCAAACCATGTAGAAGCATTATTCGAGTCATCAAAGTCTAGACTGACAAAGAAGGTATCTGAAGCAGAGCCAAGATTTGTCACTTCAAAGGTATACGTCACCTCTGAAATAGGACCAGCAGCAATATTGTTGCTAATTGAATTAACTGTCAAGCCAACACTCTGGGCAACCTGTAATTCTAAAGTCAAAGATTTGGTAATTTGATCGGCAGAATAAGTAATGTTGATTGGATAAGAACCTGATTGCGCAGTTGAAGTCATACTAACAGTCATAGTGATTGTTTCAGTATTACCAGCAGCCAAATCAACTTCAATTGCCGAGAATGTCACTTCTGCACCTGTTGGCAACCCTGAGACAGATGCAGATAGATTTAGGTCCATTGTACCACTATTGGATAAATCAAGATCTACGTCTACAGAAGAACCTGGTTTGGTTGTTATTCTACCGTCTAGAGGCCCACTTACAATAAGGCCTGGAACGGTTTGTACATCAAATACAACCATCTCGAAAGTAGTTATGTTCTGATACGTTACACTAAAATTTTGACTAATCAAGCCAGTATACCCTTGACCGATGTCCGTAGACAAGTTCCAAAGACCAACTTGCCCAGATTGGACATTAATATTAGTTGAAGACAATAGATTAGTTGTCAAAGGAGGTGCCGAGGAAAAGTCTAACAGAAATTCTACCGTTTCGCTTCCGTTATTGTACAAACGTAGTTGATAAGATTCTGCTGTTTGAGGAGTTAATGAAAGTGCTTGAGAATAAGTATGTCCCAACTCAAAGGCGATTAATTCATCAACATTTATGCTAAATTCGAATGGTTCTGCATCATAGGCATAATCACCGTGCAAACCTTCACCATTAAGCAACAGTTCACAATCATGAGACTTATCGGCACTTGAATCGACCTCAATCATAAAACCAATGTCGGTCAAGTCACCTGGCATGAATGATGTTGAGGACGCATCGATTAGATTCACAGTGCAAGGACCTGATAGCGAAGTCAAGTTCCAGTTCAAATCTAACTCTGCGTTACCTGTGTTAGTCACTTGGAGAGAAGTGGTAATCGATTGTCCAGGGATAAAATCACTGTCTTGGTCTAGGAACGCGAAACTCAAATTGTTTTCCGGCAAGACTTCAACCACAAAGGTATAGCTGTTTGAATTATTGCCGTTAGTTGATGCCGAAAACAAATTGAATCCATAATAACCAGGCTGAGCGTTACTTGGAACAGAAACTTGCAAGGTTGTTTGAACATCGCTGTATGCTTGGACATTGCTCATCTGTGAGTCGTCAAACACCAAGTTCCATCCCGGTGGTACAACTCTATTTTGGCTCATGGAAGTAGTTTCTGAACCATTTTCCCAAGGATAGTCAATGTTACTGGTTTGATTAAACACGGTATCGTCAGCTGCTTGTTGCAGTTCTAACTTGATATTGGCGGCAATGGTGATTGAATCATTCACTTCGGTTGCAGACTCGCCTGTAATTGTCGCATACAATACGCAAGCTGCGAGATAAGAACCTGTGATTGAGGGGTGGCTATCATCTGAAGTGTAAAGGTCGTAGAAGGTATTGCCTGGTAAAGTAGGCGTTGAGCCTGAATTTAGAACACTGTAGTAAATATTCTGGAAGGCAAGACCTACTGGGGCAATCCAAACATCTCTACTAGGATTAGTCATATTATCATGGAAATCGGTATATCCACTTACTAATTCATTTTGCATGTTGGTAAAATTAGAGTATCTGACAGGATTGGATGGGTCGCCACTTCTTCGACCCCATGTCATCATTAGGATTACTTCGGAATTTTCATCATCTACTGCATCGGCGATCAGGACTGCTGAGTCTTTACTGTCAATCCATTCTTGGTTGGTTCTTAGAAAACCTGGAACTTGGCTTTGGTCTTGTAGTACCACATAATCCCAATCATGACCAGAATCACGTAATGAGGTATTCCAAGTATTGCCACTAGTATTGATATTACTCCAATGTTGAGGAATTTTCAGCCCTCCTCCTGTATTGGCTATAGTTGAGTTATGTTGACCAACAGAATTGAAGATTTGCTCTAGCATCGAATCCACATTATGGGTGTAGATGTAACTGTTACCATACATCAACACATTAGCAGGTAAAGTGACGTTCGTACTAGTATTGTTACTTGTGTTATTTAAGTCACCTCCAGAGTTATTATTTGAATTATTATTACTATTGTTATTATTAGAATTGTTCCCAGTATTGTTGTTTAAATTGGCCCAAAATGCAGCAAGGTCTGGTTCAGCATCCACATCTAACAAGATGGTATCTGGAGCGTTTCCATCATTTGAGACATCAATTGTGAAATTGGCAGTAGTGCCAGCATTCATTTGTTGTAATGGACCATTTGTGCTGTTAAAGGAAATTGATGATGCATATGACGGAGAGACAGTGACATGAGTTGTAATTAATGAATAAATATCACTATCCTGTTCTGACACATTGATGACAAATGAACCGCTATCGCTTGGTTCTGCACCCACATCTAGCCGTACAATGAAGGTCGTATCAGCATCAAAAGTAGGGAGGACTCCGTCTATTGACTGGTTTACCGATGTCACATTCCATACATTGCTTAAACCAGTTAAATCTAAGCTAATGTTGTATGATTCTATGGAAGAACCGTTGTTTTCAATTGTCAACGTTATGTTTTCCGAGTTACCTCCTTGTAAGACAACATGAGGTTTGTCTAGGGTTAAAACGATTGCAGAATGGGCACTAGCACTTCCAACCATTGGAGTAATTGTAGCGAAAACCATCAAAAATACAAAGAATATTGCTCTGTTTGCATTGCGCGCCATAAGACCAAGTCAAGCCAACATCACATCCCTCTTGAGTGAATCGGAGGTTTGGGTGAAATTTTGCCCATCATTGACTGGTTTGAAGCAGCGCAATACGACCTTGGTCAATGACTTCCCAAGGGAAATCTCCAGCACCACTTGGAACTCTGCCAAAGTGCCCACCTGCAGCAGTAATTGAGTAAATCGGTTGTTGCAAATTGAGGTCCCTAGCAATCGCTCCGGGCCTGAAGTCAAAGACACTTCGAACTCGCATGGCTACCTCTTGTTCAGATAGTTGCGAGGTTCCGAAAGTCTCGACTCTTACACTAACAGGTTCTGCGACTCCAATAACATAAGCCAATTGGATTTCACAACGAGATGCCAATCCTGCAGCAACCACGTGCTTTGCTGCCCATCTTGAAGCGTAAGCAGCAGACCGGTCGACTTTTGACGGATCCTTACCAGAAAAGGCACCACCACCATGACGGCCCATTCCACCGTACGTATCAACTATGATTTTTCTTCCCGTCAAACCTGCATCAGCGTAAGGACCACCCGGATCTGCGAACCGCCCTGTACCATTGACGACTAATTTGTAGCCATCGGCTAACAACTCTGCAGGAATGGAATGTTCGACTACGTGAGTTTTTATTTGTTCTCTAACATATTCCAATTCTGCTTCTTCAGAATTATTAAATTGTGATTTTAAATCATTATCGTGCTGAATGGCAATTACAACAGTGTGGACCTTGCTTATCTCGCCATTAGAATTGTATTGAACGGTCACTTGAGATTTGCCATCTGGCCTTGACCAAGGCAGCACTCCTTGTTCTCGTACAGCTGTTAGCCTGCGCGATAATCTTTGCGATAATGCTGCGGCGAGAGGGAAGTATCGGCCTTTTAGATCCTCATAGGCTTCGGTTTCTTCGCAAGCATAACCAAACATCATACCTTGATCACCAGCCCCTTGATTTAGTCCATCTTTATTGACGCCTTGAGCAATGTTAGGTGACTGAGTAGTTATGTGCACTTGAACTTCGCAAACGCTTGGATTGGTTGAATCCATGCCGATGGCATGAGAGGTGTATCCAATCATAGCGGCTGCTCTACGGGCAACAGCCTCGTAATCTGGCGCTTGACCGATAAGAGAAACTTCTCCGGCCAACACGATTAAGCCCATGTCCTGTTTACCTTTGACACATGTTTCTACTGCGACTCTTGCATTACTATCAATTGCTAAACAAGCATCTACTATGGCGTCTGAAATTGCGTCACACAACTTATCAGGATGGCCGCTAGTTACCGATTCGGAAGAAAATAAAATATCAGTCATACCCCGGGGCGGCAAACTCACACATATGAATTAATCGTAAAAATTAATGTTTAAATATTCTTAATAGTAATAAAAGGGCCATCTATTCTCATTAAATAAACCGGTAAAATTAGCGAACCTTTGATGACCTACGGCATTTCGCACAGTGTTATGAGCACCTATGTCGCGACACACTATCGAACACATACCCTTGGAGAAATTCAATCAAACGGGGCAGAACTTGTCGATAAAGAAGTAACTGTAGCAGGATTTATGGAAGCTAATCGTGGCAAAGGTGCGATATGTTTTGTTGACTTGAGAGATGGAACTGGTAAAACACAAATTTTCTTGAAAGGAGATAATGTTGGCGCTGAGGCTTTGGACATGGTTCAGAGAATGACCAGAGAATCTACGCTACAATTCACTGGAACTGTTTCACAAAAGCGCCCGCCAAAGGCCAAAGAAGGTGAGGCAACTCCTCCACCAGCATACGAGGTCGTGGCTTCATCAGTTACTGTGATAGCCAGAGCAGAAGCACCGCTGCCTCTCGGCGTAACAGATACTGTCCATGTAGCCCTTGATACAAGATTAGACAATAGATTCCTTGATTTGCGTCGATCTCATGTCGCAGCAATGTTCCGACTCCGCGGCAAGGTGTTACAATATGGCAGAGAGGCCTTAATCAACGAAGGATTCTTTGAAACTCACACGCCAAAGATTGTTGCAACTGCTACCGAAGGCGGTACCGACTTGTTTCCTATGAAATACTTTGACATTCCAGCATACCTCAACCAATCACCACAATTATTCAAGCAACTGTGTATGTCAGGAGGACTTGAAAGAGTCTTTGAAATCGGTCCTGCCTTTAGAGCCGAAAAGCACGACACATACAGGCACTTAAACGAATTTATCTCCTTTGATATCGAATGCTCATGGTCTACCGATGAAGATGTGATGGGCGTTCTAGAAAGAATGATTCACCACATGTGGAATTGTGTCTCTAAAGATGCCGAATCACAGCAACACATTGCCACAATTAACCAGTACCGAGCGACTCAGGGTGAAGAACCTGTTGAGGTAATTGTACCGGAATTACCATTCCCAAGATTATCTTACTGCGATGCAATTGACATTATCAAAAAGAAGGGTGGTAAAATTGAATGGGGCGATGATATCGATGCAGAAAATTCAGACCTATTAGCAGAAGACCTGCCTCAATTCTATTTCTTGCCAAAGTGGCCAATGGATTTGAAACCGTTTTACATACATCATGTAGAGGGCGAAATTGGTTCCACAGGCAAACAATTGAGTCGTGGATTTGATTTGAATTTTGGTCGAGATGAATTGACCTCTGGCGGACAACGTGAACACCGAATGGATGTATTGATAGAGAATTTGAAAGACATGGATTTAGATCCTGAAGAATTTGAGTTTTATGTTGCAGGATTCAGGCATGGAGTTCCTCCACACGCTGGATGGGGACTTGGTGTAGAACGGATTTTAATGAAACTTACCGGCGCCAAAAACGTTCGAGAAACTGTCTTATTCCCAAGGGACAGAAAGAGAGTAAGTCCGTAGAATCAATCTTTAACTGTGTTTGATCCAATCATTGCCATCCCAATAGTGGTGGCTACCGTCACTCATTTTGCGCCATGTGTAGCCTGACTCATCAGTCCATTGATTGAGAATTTGAAGTTGGCTTGGTGTTGCTTGTGGCACTGAATCATTGGTTGGTTGTACTGATGAATTCCCATAGCCATATTCTTTCACCTCTGGGTGTGAACTCGCCCCACGTTTGCGGACAAACATAGTGACACCAAGAGCGACAATGATTACCGCAACAACTGCAATTATGATCATATTTCGACGTTGTTCATCTTCCTCTTTTTGTTTGGCTGCTGCGGCTTCTGCTGCAGCTTGTGCAACATCACCAATCCCATCACCATCACTATCTAGGGTTTCATTGGCATCATTAGGGAATGCATCGGCATTGTCGCCAACCATATCCCCGTCGGAGTCAAGGGTTTCATTGGAATCATTTGGTGCCCAATCCGCATTATCGCCAACTCCATCTGAATCTGAATCCACTGTTTCAGATGAGTCAGTAGGGAATGCATCGGAGTTATCGCCAATTCCATCCATATCTGAATCAACTGTCTCTAGAGCATCATTTGGGAAAACATCGCCATTATCGCCAACTCCATCACCATCACTGTCAATGGTCTCGTTAGCGTCATTAGGGAAAATGTCGGCATTGTCGCCGACCATATCGCCATCGGTATCTGCACTTTCAGACGCATCATTTACTGCCCAATCGGAGTTATCGCCGATTCCATCACCATCTGAATCTAGGGATTCTGTGGCATCGTTAGGGAATGCATCGGAGTTATCACCAACTCCATCACCGTCAGTATCTACAGTTTCGGATGCATCGTTAG
>QXXX01000062.1:24373-40634 GCA_009887195.1 Candidatus Poseidoniales archaeon
CTACAGTTTCGGATGCATCGTTAGGAAATACGTCAGCATTGTCGCCAACTCCGTCTAGGTCCGAATCTGCGGTTTCCGCCGCATCTGTTGGAGCCCAATCAGAGTTATCACCAACTCCATCACCGTCAGTATCTACAGTTTCGGATGCATCGTTAGGAAATACGTCAGCATTGTCGCCAACTCCGTCACCATCTGTATCTGCAGATTCGGTGGAGTCTGTTGGCGCCCAGTCTGAATTGTCTCCCACTCCATCACCGTCAGTATCTACAGTTTCGGATGCATCGTTAGGAAATACGTCAGCATTGTCGCCAACTCCGTCACCATCTGCGTCAGCTGTTTCAGTTGAATCGTTAGGGAATGCGTCGCCATTGTCACCTACCCCATCACCATCTGTGTCAGTGGTTTCAGTCGAATCATTAGGAAATTGGTCGGCATTGTCACCTACTCCATCACCATCAGAGTCACTCCATTCATTTGGGTCGTTCGGAAAAGCATCTTCTCCGTCATTAAAGCCATCACCATCAGTATCGACATCGGCGATTTCAGGAATGGTAAAACTCATTGTTGACCAAACATCACCGTTGTTGCCACTTAGCTGATTGGCGTTCATCACGGCAAAGTTAACCGTCACGTCACCACTTCCCGAGGTTGGTGGTGCCCATTGGAATGTCCATGACGTTCCTGCACTACCGGAGTGAGTTGCACTAGAACCACTAATCTGCATGTTTGCGCCAGGATTGGAGAGTGTCCCTGCACTTACTTGAAGGGAAAACCCACCACCAGAGCCACCGTTGCCGCCGCTAAATCCAACTGAAATCGAGTAACTTGTAGTTGCTGGATCGTATTCTGCAGGGAAATTATGGGTGGCCGATATTGCACCAGTTGCACCACCATGACAACTACAGCCACTGGAACCAGAGTTGTGTTTACCAGAAGAGTTTCCTTGGGTAAGCGGAATCCCACCGGCTAACAAGATGCTCAAAATGATTAAACTAGTGACTGTCCTCATGTTCATATTTACCCTCTTCATTGTCTTAGTTTATATGCGTTTTCGCACATGGTTTAACTTACAGAAGAGACTTTAGGAAGCTAAGCTGAAATCATGACGTTGCCATGAATGTCCCTCTTGGCTTTACGGATGGTCAATTTTGGCACTGACTTTCTTTTGTTTCCAGAATGAAGTAAGTGTCTATTGGATGTTTCCATCAGCGGTCTGGCTTTCAGTGAAGATTTTGAATGATTGACTCTAGACCTTCTTGTGAATTTTTCTTGTCTAGTTTCAACGGTGACCGTTGTGCTTGCTCCAGTGTCCAAATTCCAGTCTACCATATATCAAAAAAAATCACGTTTGCGGTATAAAGCGTTGTTTTTATCAAATTATATCGATTGGCGAACTTTGTGATGAAAATCTAGTCTTGTTACCATCATTGTCGATTAAAAATTTTTCAAAGTTCCAGCGTACGGCTCCTAGATATCCGTCCGAACCAGTAACTTTTGCCAATTCTTCAAAAATAGGGGATTGGTTGTCGCCTTTGACATCGACCTTACCCATCAATGGGAAATCAACACCAAATGTTTCGCTGGTAAATTGGCAAATCTCCTCATGAGTGCCTGGTTCTTGTCCCCCGAATTGGTTGCATGGGAAACCTACTACCAACAATCCCTCTTTTGTTGATAATTGTTGCAAATCAGCATACTGTTTTGTCAAACCACATGCACTGGCAACATTGACCACCAACCAAGTGTTTGTCGATGAGCCACCCAGTTTTCGTAAAGTTTGGGGATTACCATCCATATCATCAAACGTGACATCTAAGATATTGCTCATATATACTTGGAGAGTAGTTACACATATAAGTTTAGCATAGCAATTATCATAGAGAGTGAACCAATGTACCATACATGGCAGTCGATAGAATGCAGTGGGGTGCAGAAGAGTGGCAGTTTGCCGACCTCTACATGCCAGACAATGAGTCACCGTTTGCCAATGAGCACGGATTGCCTTGCATAATGTTGATTCACGGAGGTTTTTGGAAATCAGAGTACACATCTGAGTTGATGAAACCCATTGCAGAGGATTTAGCTGAAGCAGGACTTGCTGCTTGGAATATTGAATTTAAACGATGGAATGACGAGGAAACAGGAGTTTGGATGGACACATTGTCTGACGTATTACGGGCGTGGGGGCAACTAGCACTACTACCTGGAATTGACATAATGCGTTCAATGGTCATGGGCCATTCTGCTGGTGGACAACTAGCGCTACTAATCGCCGCTAAGGCAGAAAGAAAGCCATGGCTAGCAATAGCCCAAGCACCAATCACAGATTTGGTGGGGTCAGACCGGGCAAAATTATCAGATGATGGTGACGCAGTTCGCAGATGGATTGGATGCGCACCAGAAGAGGATGAATCACTGTGGTCAAATCTAAATCCAGTTGATAATCCCCCAATCGCACCAGTACTGCTAATTCACGGCGAAGAAGACGATGAGGTCCCCATTGAACAATCTGAAACATATGCTAGAGTTATGAAAGCAAAAGGTAGTGATGTGCAAAAGTTATGGTTACCTGGTGACCACTATTCAATAATCGATGTTGCTAGTGATGATTGGTTGGTGATCGTCAACTCTATCCTAGATTGGTTATGATGGCATAATAATATGTCATATGACCTATTGGCTTGACTATGGACCTACTTGGCAAGGATTACCCGTATTCGCGCAGTTCACTATCAGGCAAGCACGCATTGATTTTTGGAGCAAGTAAAGGAATAGGCGCGGCAACTGCTAAAATGATGGCTTGCGCAGGTGCTGATGTAACAATATGTGCAAGAAATGAAGAATCTTTGAACAAATTAACTAATGAATTAACCAGTCTTGGCAATGGGCGACACAATTCTAGAATTGTTGATTTAGAAGAGTTAGATAAATTAGACCAAGTTGTTGCTGAAATACTGGAAAATTTAGGCCCTGTTCACATATTAATCAATAATTCAGGTGGCCCGCCTGGCGGACCATTATTGGAAAATTCAGTAGAGGATTTCTATGCCCCATTCACTAGACATTTACACGCCTCTCACAAAATAACAAAACAATTAGCACCTGTTATGGAACAACAAGGATATGGACGTATTATTCAAATAATTTCGACTTCGGTGAAAGAACCAATCCCAAATATTGGCTTGTCTAACACACTGCGAGGAGCTATGGCTAGTTGGGCAAAATCACTCTCAAGAGAGTTAGCACCTTGTATTACGATTAACAATGTTCTTCCGGGATTTACCGCAACTGGAAGATTGGATAACCTAGCCAACACCATCAACAAAAAAACTGGTAAATCTCACCAAGAAATTCATGATGGATGGATTTCACAAGTCCCAATTGAAAGATTAGTCGACCCACTTGAAACCGCTTCAGCAATAACATTCCTCGCTATGCCAGCCTCAGGTGCAATTCGCGGCGTATCTTTAGCAGTCGATGGTGGTCGCCTTAGAGGAATTTGATTACCGATACAAATCAAACCAAACTGGGTAGTGATCGGATAAATCGGTCGAATTAAACGAGTTATCTATCCCCCAAGAACCCACCAAACGGCCATTTAATTCATCTAAAGTGACAATCCGGTCGTAAGCGCAATCTGTTGATGAAACAGTAGTATCTGCAAGATCATGAACCAGCCAGTTATATTGTGGCAACCGCATTGGAGACTCCCATAATTCTTGAGAATTAGCATAGCTACAATCTGCATTAAAATCGCCCAGTATAATCAAATCCGTTTCCTCGGTATTATTCTCCCGGTAACTTTCTACTACCGTGTGTAAGGCATTGATTTCCTCCATAGCCAAAGCAGGTTTAGTGTGGATAGAGAATATCGTGAAATCAAAACCTGAACTATTACCGCTTTCGTTTAGTAATTCGAAGGATGCCAAATAAGGTTCACGTTGAAACAAATCTTCACTAGAATCATTATACAGAGTCCCATTACCTAATTCTCTAAACACAGAGGTGTTGTAATAGTAAACATATTGCTCTTGGGCAGATGAAGAAGCTTCAATACCGCTTCTTGGACTCAGTGACATATTCCAAGTATCTCCTGATTGGTTGTTTATTTCATCAAGAAATTCATATGGCACAGTTTGGTCAATATCCTTGACTTCCTGTACAGCAACCATATCATATTGCAGTACAATGTCGACTAATTGGCTAACTACGTCAGGTTTACCCATTTTTGTCTTACCAAAAACCTGTATGTTAAACGTAGCAATTCGTGCAACTTCTGAACGGTTCAACTCTGGGATTTCTCTTCCTTCAGCCCCTTCCTCAGACTCTTCTTCTTCAGGTTCTATGTAGATAAAAACGGTATTTTCATCTTTGTGTATCACTAAATGAATGGTCATTGGGGCGAGAATGAGAATTGCCACTAAGCTTAGCGCCTGAAGATAGCCATCAAGAGAACCCATCTTTGTCATGCTTAGTGATTGTTGTTATCAAGATTATTGCTAAATCAGTTGGAATAGGTTATTCATGCTAGGGTCTTGGCGCATTCATGAACGGCGAGGTTAGTGCCCAACAAGCAAAAAAAATAGTCTCGATGCTTACTGATGGAAGGGCAATTGAGAACGTCAATGCACCGCTGGCTTTGCGTCTAATACCGTTAGCAGAAGAGTTAGGCGACCTTGAACTCATTGAACGACTGCTTGACCACGCAGAGAAAGTATCAGTAGATGAGTTAGAATCCGGATGGGTTGCATTTGAACAACTGAAGATTGTTGATTCGAGCCAAGATAAATTTGTTGAACTGGCTGCTAATTCAGAAAAACTAGAAAACGGTGAATCACTGGCTGCTGCGGTATTGCACCACATCGGATTGATGTGCTTGAGCCATGAACATTATGATGATTGTAAAGTGTTCATCACACGCTCTATGCGAATTAGAGAAAAATCATCTGATAACTCTGGACTAGTGTATAGTTTAGCGGTGTTAGAAGCCTGTGATAAGCGGCAAAACAATCTTGATTCTGCTTTAGTTCACGGCACGAGAAGACTTGAATTACTAACCAACTCAGATGATCTTGAAGGACAAATGGAAGCACTATCGGATTTGGCACACACTCAGGCATCATTAGGGACATTCGATGCAGCAATTGATCTCTACACGCAATCATTAGAGCTGTCTAATGACCTAGAAGATGTATCGGGACAATTTGTCGCCAGATGGGGCTTAGCAGACCTATGTGAAATACAAAGTGATTATCGGGCCGCTATGATTCACCTGTCTGATTGTTTGCATTCATTCATTGCTTTTGGACTACAACCCCCGGTACAAATCCGTGAGAGACTAGAAGCCCTAACCAATTTAGAGAATCCAGAATCGAATTAACTCACTGCCACATCGATTATGGCCTAAGAGTGTTTGGGATGACCAGTGGCAAGTCATGAAGCATGACATATTCTTCTCAATCAGCCAAACTCCTGGCGTCGACGGTAAGACTCCGTCTGAGAAAACCATGTTTGCTAACTATTTTCAACAACTAAAGCATGCGGATAGTTTAGGATTCGAAGTTGGTTGGATTGCTCAGGCCCATCTTTCAACAGAAACCCAAAAGATGAATTCGAGCCCTGTAGTACCTCATTGGCAGGGTGAAGTTGGATTATGTACGGATTTCCCACAATTAGCCATGGAGAGTTTCCGGCAAACGCAAAATATTGATATTGGCTCAGCGGTAGTTAGTATTCTAGCCAGCGGAGGACCAATTGCTCAGGCAGAAAGAATTGCCAATACTGTCCAATTTTTGTCAATGCTTGATGAGAAGCGGAAACTGCATGTCGGCTTTAGCGCAGGTAGATTTGAATTTATGGCTAGACCTTACGGCATAACTCCACGAAACTCTTGGGAAAAATCTGCATGGAAAAGTCTTCGAGGGCAGATCTTCATGGAAGCAAGCGAGATATTCCTCAGGCTCCTACGTGGTGACATAATCAGTAGCGAGGATGTTCGAAAGACTATTCTTACTAGAGACAATTTCCGCAGTGATGAAGATTGGTCTGCTGTTCAAGCCGCATACTTAGCTGATTCTGGTGAAGACGATGCAAATGAAATCATAATTCCAAACAGGTATCAATTTGAAGAAATTTCAATTATCCCTAAGGCTTGGAATCGAGACCAGTTACAACTTATCGCAGGTACACACGATGCCAAAACTCAACAATTTGTCAACTCTTTTTTGCCAGTTAAGGTGTTTAATCTATCAATCACCTCACCAACAATAATCGATTCAACTCATGAAAGGATGTCAGCATGCTTCCATGAAACTGGTGGTAAATGGCAAAGGAGTTACATGCCGAGAACGAGTTTTGTATTTCTAAACGATGAAGATGGATTAACTGAAGAAGAGCAGAGTCATGCAGCTAAACAAGAAGCAGAAAACGCACTACAGGCATATTGGAATGCGCTTGAAGGAACCATCGACCCAGAAAAAGTTAGCAAAGCAGCAAATAATGCACTCATTGGAAATGTATCTGAAGTTGCTCAACAAATCGTAGAGAGATTTCACCCTGAAGACACTATAATGGCTTGGTTTGATTTCTTTAATCATGATTCTGACCGAGTTTGCCGAAATATGTCTGCATATATGGCAAAGGTAGTACCAATGGTCAATACTATGTTGGAGGCAGAGAAATGAGTGAGGAACATATGCCTTCAGCAGTAAAAGACGGCAGGCCCGGTAGCTCAATGTACCCTGAATCATCTCTGGGTGAGAACATTGAAGGAATTCCTACTGGGCGTGAAGTCGACTGGGAACCACTGGTTGATTATCGCAGAAATGGCGTATCAGAGACGACTATCCACGGTGCAGTAGCCTGGGCGCATGGAGATGAGGTAATACACTCATTTGGCGGTAACGTCTTATGTTACGGCAGGTCGATGATGAAACCATTCATGCTCAAAGCATTCACCAAAGAGTTAGAAGATGTCAGTTGGGAACAAAAAGCAATTTCAGTAGCCTCACACAATGGCGATACAGAACACGTTGCTGCCGCTCAGTCTTTGCTCTATGAGGAAGAATGGCCATTGATGTTAACTCCTCTTGATGTCCCACTTATTCAATTTGGCAGACAAGTAAGAAGACCACGAAGATGGTTTCATACTTGCTCAGGCGAACATGCTGCAATCCTTCTCGGTTGTCGCAAGAAGGGGTGGAATCGTGCAGGGTATACCTTACCAAATCACGAGGTGTTCTCAGCATATATGGAACAAATTCGAACTTATTTAGGCCCAGATTGGAAACCGCTTAGGTATGCTAAGGATGGTTGCGGACTGCCAACTGTTTCCAATACAGTTTCCGAATTGGCACAGATTTATGCTGGTTTAGTACGCGATAAAGATGATGATTGGATATGGGAAGCAATGGTTAGACACCCAGACTTAGTAGGTGGATTCAACAGATTAGATTCTACTATTCTAAAAGCAGGTGAAGGTCGGGTAATCGCTAAAGAAGGGGCTGATGGGCTGCTTGGCTTAGCAATAGAGCATCCTGATTACCCCAAGGGTTTGGGAGTGGTTGTTAAAATCGCTCACGGGTGGAATTCTCAAGCAACATGGTATATCGCTAGAGCAATTCTTGGAGTTCTTGGAATTGAACTGCGCAACCCTTACCCATTGCATCGACAAAAAGCGTTTATTGTTCCTGGTATTGTGCCAGATTCTTACCACGAAAAACTGCAATCAATCGATACTTGGGACGAGTGGGACCCTGATCAAGACCGCTGGACATATGATATTGAGGGGTAAATTTGCACATTTACAACTACATCAATGGGGAGTTTACTTTGCCCGTTAGTGGCAGTATGCTTGACAATCTAAATCCTGCAACAGGTCAAATTATCGCGAAAATACCTGATTCTAATCATGATGATGTGGCAAAAGCGACAGACGCAGCTAAACTTGCGTTACCTAACTGGCGTGGACTTACCAAAGGTGAGCGAATAAATTGGCTTAACAAAATTGCTCAAGCCTTAGAAGAAAGGTCGGAGGATATTGCTAAAACCGAAAGCATGGATACTGGGAAACCAATTGCTTTGGCTAGGAGAGTCGATGCAGCACGTAGCATTAGTAATTTCAGATTCTTTGCAAAGCATGCTGAACAGTTAACTGAAAATAAGTTCACCATGGCTGATGCAACAAATTATGTAATACGCAAGCCAGTTGGAGTTGTCGGATTGATAACTCCCTGGAATTTACCACTATATCTTCTCTCATGGAAAGTTGCACCTGCGTTAGTCATGGGTAATACCATAGTAGCCAAGCCAAGTGAAATGACCCCAATGACTGCTAATCTATTAGCCAAAACTCTTCATGACATCGACTTCCCAAAAGGAGTAGTAAATATCGTCCACGGCCTAGGCCCAAGCACGGGGCAAGCGATCTTAGAACATCCTGAGATATGTGCTATCTCGTTTACTGGCGGTACTGAAACCGGTAAGATTGTCGCTAAAACTGCTGGCCCAATGTTCAAAAAATTATCACTAGAGTTAGGGGGAAAGAATGCGACAATTATCCTCGATGATGCAGACCTAGAAACTGCGGCCACTGGGGCTGCAAAGGCGGCCTTTACTAATTCAGGGCAAGTGTGTTTGTGTGGTTCACGTGTACTTATTGATGCAAAAATTTACGATGCTTTTGTTCCTAAATTTATTGACGCTGTTGCTGCAATGAAGGTTGGTAACCCTGCTGATGAGTCAACTGACATCGGGTCAGTCATCTCACAACAACACATGGAAAAAGTCCTCTCATACATTGAATTAGCCAAGCAGGAAGGGGGAACTATTACCCATGGTGGGCAAAGAATTATTCCTAACCACGCTAGTCTTCAAAACGGTTCATTCATTAGTCCAACTGTGATTGAAAATCTATCGATAAGTTCTAGATGCGCAACAGAAGAAATATTTGGACCAGTGGTTACTTTGCATAAATTTGATTCTGATTTTGAAGCGATTGCGATGGCTAACAGCACTCAGTACGGACTAGCCGGTTCCATTTGGACTAGCGATACGACTAGAGGAAAGCAATTTGCTAAGCAAATTGACAGCGGCATATTATGGGTAAATACGTGGCTTCATCGAGACCTTAGAACCCCTTTTGGTGGGGTTAAAAATTCGGGTGTTGGTCGTGAAGGCGGCGATTGGTCATTGAATTTCTTTTCCGAATTAAGCAACATATGTGTAAAAGATGATTGAACACATCTTCAAAAGTAAAACCCAACATTTCTAACCATGTCAGGGGCAGATAACCTACCATTATTTGTTTTACCAATGGTGCTACTGCCCGGAGAAATACAAAGTCTACGAATATTTGAGCCTAGGTACCGACAAATGCTTGATGACTGTTTGCTTGATGACAGACCGTTTGGTATGGTAATGACTGATCCTATGGCAATTCACAATGGTTGGAATGGACCACGAATGTTTGGTTGCGAGGCAGAAATAATCAGTCATGAAACAAAAGGCAGTAATCACTTCATCGAGTTTGTTGGACGAAGAAGATTTCAGATTAACAAGGTGCATGAACCTGTTCTACCGCCTTTCGAAGATGAATCTATGATTGATTTAATTCCAGAAGCTGGAATATTACCTGACCTAGAAACCATACTTGCTAGAGTACCAGAGAACAGCGAGCATTCCAAATTGTACCTATCTGCTGATGTAACCTATCTTTCAGATGAGGATGAATTAACCGCATTTCAGCAAACTGAACTGAAAAGTACCCTGAATGGTATCTTGAGTAAAATCGGTGGCATCTTACAAATCGACAAAGACACTCTTGACGATTGGATAGAAGATCGCACTGAAATGGTTATCGATGATTCCTCCACCTCGATGTTTGCTGTGGCTGCTTTAACAATCAGTGACCCCGAATATAAATATCAATTATTGTCTTGTGCGGACTCAAAAGAGGTTTTTTTGCAATTGACCAGATTTTTGGCTGAAATGGATGTTTGAGTTCATTTTTGGAAGCGAGAGTTTCAAATCAATTGCGCTGCTGGAATAACTATGTCCGTTCACGGCAAAGCCAAGAAGGTCACAACCCACACGCTTCAAGAAATGAAACGTGCTGATGAAAAAATAACTATGCTGACTGCATATGATTACTCACTAGCAAAATTAGTCGATAATGCCGGTGTTGATGTGATACTTGTTGGCGATTCTGCTTCAAATGTTATGGCAGGGCAAGTAACTACTGTACCTATGACCTTAGACCATATGATTTACCATGCCCAGTGTGTCAAAAGAGCCGTAGACAGAGCACTAATTGTTGTTGACATGCCATTTGGAACCTATCAAGGTAATTCAGCAATTGCGCTTGAATCAGCTATTAGAATCATGAAAGAGGCTGAAGGGCATGCGGTAAAGCTTGAGGGTGGGGCAGAAATTGTTGAATCAATAAAGCGAATCTTAACCGCAGGTATTCCAGTCATGGGACACCTAGGTCTTACTCCGCAATCGATTTACAAGTTTGGTACCTACAGTGTTAGAGCAAAAGAGGATGATGAGGCCAATAAGCTAATTGAAGATGCTAAAATATTGGAAGCAGCAGGCTGCTTTGCCGTAGTACTAGAAAAAATACCTCGTGAATTAGCCAAAAAAGTTAGTGAAGCAATCGACATCCCGACCATCGGAATAGGTGCTGGACCAGATTGTGATGGTCAAGTTCTCGTACTACATGATTTACTTGGAATCACTATGGACTTCTCACCAAGGTTCCTACGTAGATACCTGAATCTAGCCGTAGAAATAGATGGTGCAATAAAGCAATATTGTGACGATGTCCGTCAAGGTAATTTCCCTGACCAGTCGGAAAGTTACACCTCATAGACCGATACTGTAGGCAAGCAATGCACCGGAAAATGCACCGATGTCTACTGCAAATGCGTGCCATACACCATATCTAAACGGTGGGAGTTCATATCTGCCCCAAGAAGTTGAAATCCAAACCCAAAGCAGTAATGCACCATAACCACCACAAAATACCGCACCCCATCCAGAAAACCAAATCATGAAAAATATTGTCCCAGGTGTTGCTAAACCCATAGTATATTCAAACCAGCGAGAGGCTTTATCCCTTACCAAGACAAAATAAAGTAGTGGTGAGAGAATTATTGACGATAGGATCGCTCCTTGTGGCGGTGACGGCCAATTATATTCCGGTGTAATATATTCCTGAAATAATATGCCTACAACCATACCAAACAAGGCTGGTGCGATAATATGTCGAATCCCGGTTTGAAAATCAATACCATCAGCACGGTCTAGTTGCGAGTCATTAGAAGAACTGGCATACACTGGAATGTCACTGTTCTTCTCGGCCATGCAACTGCCAAACTGCGGTGGTGTTTGAGTCTTAGGGCACAGCGATTTCATCCGTACAAAATATAGGCAACCTATTGATAGGACTGCACATGGCGAAAGGAGAGATTGTTGCAGGTTGTTTAGCGCCTCACCCACCACATATTGTGTATGCAGAAAACCCTCCCCAAAATGAGCCTGTGGCGGAAGGTGGTTGGGAGCAACTAAGATGGGGTTACGAAAGATTACGTGAGTCACTAAAAGATGTAGAATACGATGCCATTGTTGTTCTGTCACCACATTGGCAAACCTACATAGGAACACATTTCCTTGGTCTAGACAATTTTCAAAGCCTTTCTGTAGACCCGATATTTCCTAACTTATTTCGCTACCATTATGATTTGAATGTCGATGTCGAATTGGCTAAGCAAATTCATGACAAAGCTCACGATGCAGGCTTAACGGTGAAAATGATGACAAACCCTGATTTTCGAGTTGATTATGGCACAATTACTACTGGCCATATGTTTAGGCCTGAATGGGATAAGCCACTAGTGGTGATATCCAGCAACCGTTCAAGAGATTATTATTCAGTTGAAGTAATGCAGGAAATGATGATGGAACTTGGTAGAGTCACAAGAGAAGCAATTTTAGACAGTGGCAAAAAAGTAGTAGTTTTGGCAAGTAATTCCTTATCCCATCGACATTTTACCACCGAATCCAAAATTCCAGAAGACATGAGTAAAGAGCATATTACCAGCCATGCTATGCATCTTTGGGACATGAGAATGATCGATTACATGAAATCAGGACAATGTCAACGACTTATCGATGAAATGCCAGAATTCACCGAACAAGCAATTGCTGAAACCGATGGTGGAGCATTCACGTGGCTACTGTCGACTCTTGAAGTGCCTGATTATCCAGCAATTCTTCATGGATACGGCACCATAATTGGGACTGGAAATGCAATTGTTGAGTGGCCAGTCTACCAACACAAGGGGGAATAATAATGTCTGGTGGTGAAATTGTTGAATCATTTGTAGTGCCTGTACACCCTCATACAGTATTAGCGCCACAGCAAAATGAAGGCTGGAGTAAACTTCGTGCTGCATATGATGATGCGGCTGAGATTATCTCCAATAGTGGCGCAGATTTGTTGATTATTTATTCAACTACATGGCCCAGCATCATCGGTCATCAAATGATTTCAGACCCGAACCCTGAATGGGTAATGGTTGACCATGACTTTCATGACCTAGGTTCGATCAACTATTCATTTAACATCGATGCAGAATTTGCTGCCCAGTGGAATGCTGAAAATCATTCTCGTGGACTGCAAAGCAGGTGTGTTAACTATCGAGGATTTCCGATAGATGTTGGTTCAGTAGTCGCTCTAACATTGTTAAATCCAGACAACAAGATACCTGCGGTAATAGTCTCGTCAAATGTCTATGCAGACCGTAGCGAAACTACTGTGCTAGCTAAGGCATGCCGAGATTTAGTTAAAAAAACTGGCAGAAAGGCAGTAGCGATAACCGCAATGTCCCTGTCCAATAGAATGTTTACCGAACATATCGAAGCAAAAAATGACAAAATCCACTCGCTTAAAGATGATGAATGGAATAGGAAAATATTAGAATTTTTGACCGAAGGCAGACTGGAAGATGTCGGTCAATTATCCCGGACAATTCAACAACAAATTCGCGTGCAGAAAGTAGTCAATTTCAAACCGATGTGGTGGCTATCAGCAATGAACGAAAACCGCAACGACCTGACTGGAAAAGTACTAGCATACGAAGCAATTCATGGTGCTGGATGCGCAGTAGTCCACCTAAATCCAACACCCTCTGGTGTTGGTGATAAAGAATATGATGAAGATGAAGTTGAAGTTTTTAGTGGTGAAAGAGGCGTATTAGACAACATAGTTTCTAGTGAAGAGGAAACCATCTCATCACCTGCAGATAATGGACCTGAACTTTGGGATCCAACAAATGCCGAAGGCTCAGTAAATACCGATGCAGCACCTAAGCCAGTTGGCGCATATCCACATGCTAGAAGGGTTGGTGATTTGCTTTACCTTTCAGGTGTTGGACCTAGGCAACCTGGCACTAATGCAATACCGGGGGGACCTATCCATGACGGTAATGGAAAATCCCTTAATTATGATATTAAAGCTCAGACTCAAGCAGTAATTGATAATATTTCGCGTATTCTAGAAGAAGCGGGCTCATCTATTGACAATGTATTAGATGTAACATCATTTTTAATTGATATGGACCGTGATTTCAAGGGTTATAACGAAGTTTGGGCTGATACTCTTGGTAAAGTTGGACCAACTAGAACCACACTGGCAATTCGGGCATTACCAACTCCAATTGCAGTTGAAATGAAAGTAATCGCAAAAATATAAATTACCGTGTTACGGAAGTTCTTCTCCACATATTAGGCAATAGAATATAATCTGTGTCTGCTTAACGCCAATTAGTCAGTTATTTGGTATCGTAAATCGGAGGGATTATGTGGCAAAAAAAACTGTTGAAAAAATAATCAAAAGCGTAGTGAAGGGTGACATTAAAGGAGCCACTGAAGAAATCAAAGGCTCTTTGGCTAGAACCATTGGTTTAGCTGGCGTTGTTATCATATCACTCTCAGCGATGTTGCCTGGAATATTTGTCACCCCAACATTTGCTGCCCAAATCATGGGTCCTGGAATTTGGTTGGCCTTTGTATTAGCGGCTTCAGTGGTTCTACCTGGAGCTTTATCAAAATCTGAACTTTCCTCGGGAATGCCAACTAGTGGCGGTTCATACGTATTTTTAGAGCGAACCTATGGGCCGATGATTGGAACAGTCAGTGGAATGGGTTTGTGGGCATCATTTTTGTTAAAATCAGCCTTTGCCTTAATTGGATTTTCTGCATACTTTGTAGCAGTAACAACATATTTTGATTTGGAAATAGACATTATGGTCTTATCAATTTCAGCATTGGTACTAATTACTGTGGTTAATATTCTTGGTGTATCTAAAGTTAAAGCAATTCAAACTCCTATTGTAATAATGACTGTTGCATTGTTAATGTTTATTTGTGTAGCATCCTTGTTTTCGCCAAACTTTGACGCCAGTAGACCAATTGATGAAGCATTTAGTACCGACGTATGGACTTTGGCTGAAACCGCAGCCTTCGTATTTGTTGCCTATGCTGGCGTCACTAAAGTAGCAGCAATTGGTGGAGAGGTAAAGCACCCGGAAAAGAACCTACCTGCAGGAATTATGCTTTCTTTACTAATTGCAACTGTGATTTATACACTAATCACTTATTTGATGATGGCTAGTATCCCAGGCGAGTGGTGGATTGTTGATGGGGAGGTCGTGGAAGACCCAATCTATGTTTTTGCTGAACATGTAGTCAATACGGAATTTGGTATTGTTGCTGCAATATTATCGGTTTTGACAATGATTTCAATGGCTCTAGCGGGCATCTTAGCGTCATCTAGATTCCTGTTTGCCATGGCTAGAGATAACCTCCTGCCCCAACCTCTTGAAGATGTTAGTGTCAAGTTTGAAACACCGCACATACCGATAATAATCACTGGTGTTGCCATGTGTATTGCAATATTATTTGTCCCCTTAAAAGATGTAGTAAAATTAGCATCGGGTTTCAAAATTATGATTTTTATGATGATTAATTCTTGTGTTATTGTTCTTAGACAAACCAGTGATCGATATGATTGGGACCCTGCTTACAAGGGGCCATTGTACCCATACATGCAATTATGGGGAATTATTGCTGGGGCATTCTTGGTATTTTTGATGGGCTCAAAAGCATTTATCGGCGGTGGCGTGGCCATAGTTACTGGTTTGGCAACTTACTATCTATATGGTAGAAAGCATTACATTGCCTCTGATAAGACCCCTATTGCTACCTTTAGAGAACAATTTAGCCGCACTAGCGCATCAGAGCACGAACGTAGACTTGCAGCATTCAATGCTGCTGATTTTGGTGGCAAAGGACACCTGAATGTTAGAGAATTCCAAAACGCCTTACTAGCACTGGGTTTCAATTACACAGTAGATGAATCTCGTTCGATCTTCCATAAGTCTGATGATGATGAAAATGGTGTTATTGACATTAATGAGTTCTTTATTTCTTTTGAAGGATTATCAGAAGAATAGTCGCTCAGTTATTCACTGACCTCTAGACCAAGAACCATCTGCACCGACATTCCAGTATTGGATATCGCCACTTACATCAACATACCAGCCACTAGCACCTTGTTTGGTTTGGTCAATTGCTTGCATAACTCCTAATTTGCCTGCTTCTGTCGCAAGTCGTGTTCTTTCTTGATCAGAGATTGTCGGTGTTGAAGACTCCTGTTGTGGTTGAATGGTAATTGCAGGTTGAACTGCTTCATCACTTACTGGCTGATCTTCCTCATCTTCGTCTTCGTCGTCATATTCGTCGTCATATTCGTCACCATACTCGTCGTCATATTCATCATCAAACCAATCGTCACTGTCATCTGCTTCATAGTTAGCCTTACGAACTAAAACTACCATAGTTACCAGAATCAGGCCGAGTAAAATTGCGGCGATAGTCATTGCAGTATTTGTTGAACCAATAGCACCGCCAAGTAATACTGATTCAACGTCAAAGAACGCTTGAGTAACCAAACCGTTCCAAGTAATACTACAAGATCTGTCTAAGCCTGATTTACTTATTTCTAGTTCCCATGTGTCGGCAGTGATGTACTTGTCTGAACCTGAAGTACAACTTATCGAAGTGTTTTCAGGCTCGACAGAAACAATATTACCATTACTATCCACGCCATAGACGATAAGCAATGCAACATCTCCTTGCTGGTAATCACGAATTTCAACCTCGCCAAATATTTGTACTGGTTGACCCGGATGTATGG
>QXXX01000063.1 GCA_009887195.1 Candidatus Poseidoniales archaeon
TAGTTGGTCCCCGCTCCCGGACTTGAACCGGGGACACCCTGATGTCTGCTGAGACGTTTTTATTACAACTACAGTCAGGTGCTCTACCAACTGAGCTAAGCGAGGTATTCCTTGCCAAAAGCCTCCCCTACTTAATTCTCATCAATGATTTAACAAATCGGTAAGCGATTAAAAGGCTCGAAATTAGAGTTAAAATAGGGTATTCATCCCTTACCTTAACAAGGGTCGAGGTGACAGGATTCAACTGGAGTTTGAAGAGATGTTTTCACTTGCAAAATCGCCCATTTCTACTACTCAACTATGGACGCGGTTAAGTATGGTAAGAGTTGCCTTGCCGACTGGGATGGGTGGACATGGCGAACAGTAGCGCTTCTAATTCTGCTAGCGGTAGTGCGGGTGCGCACCAAGACCGCGCACTGGCTGATATGATCAACGGGCTAAAGCAAGACAGCATCAACCGCGGTGCAACCGCGTTAATGGATGATGATGTGGGTTCTTTTGGAGTACCAAATCCACGTATTCTAATCGTTGGTTGTGGCGGTTCAGGAAATAACACCCTCAACAGAATTACTCACCTTGGCGTAGAAGGGGCAGTTACTGTTGCTATCAATACCGATAAACAACATCTTGACCATACTCGTGCTCTACAGAAACTCTTGGTTGGCCGTCACATAACTCGTGGACTAGGAGCCGGTGGCGACCCATCTACTGGACGACGTTGTGCTGAGGCTGGTCGTGAAATGATTAAGCGCATTGTCTCTGGGGCTGATTTAGTCTTCATTGCTAGTGGACTTGGTGGTGGTTCGGGAACTGGTATTTGTCCAATTGTTGCTGAAGAAGCTAAGGCTGCTGGAGCACTGGTTGTTGGTATCGTTACTACACCATTCCACGTTGAACGCCGGCAAAGAATGGCTCGAGCACTGGAAGGGCTTGAATCGCTACGGCGAGTTGCTGATGCAGTACTTGTGCTAGACAACAATCGATTACTACACTATGTGCCAAACCTACCGCTCGATGAAGCATTTTCCATTATGGACCAACTAGTTGCTGAAATTGTCAAAGGAATTGTTGAGACAATTACCTTACCATCACTGATCAATCTTGACTTCGCTGACGTTAGGGCGATTATGGCTAATGGTGGAGTAACTATGATGCTATATGGTGAATCAGACCGGGGGCCGGAAGAAGTGGTTCATGAGGCTTTGAATCACCCTCTGCTAGACGTAGATATCTCTGGGGCAACCGGTGTGTTAATTCACGTAACTGGTGGAAATTACATGACTCTAGAATCTGCTTCTCAAGTAGTTGACTTATTGACTTCAAAAGTTAGTGAGGATGCTAACGTGATTTGGGGTGCTCGACAAGATGCTGGATTTGGTGATACCATCAAGGTAATGGCGATTATTACCGGAGTTGGTGGTACTGATTTGCGTACTGGCAGACTGGCACCAGATGCTCTTGGGGATGCTCTACGAATCACTCGTGGCAAGAATCAAACTAACGATTCAAGTACTAACAATTTAGGCTTCCATCGCTTTGATTGACAGATGATTATTGCACTGTCAGTATTGAGAAATCGTCAAAAGAGAGATGCTACAACGGTAATACATGCGCGGCAAGGCCATATTTGCTCTATTAGTGACTATCTTCATGATGACTCCGGTTCAGGCTGGCGAAGTAAACACCTTCCAAACCCAGCAGAATGACCCACGGCAACCTGATGCTAACAACACAACTCTCTATACCTATTCAGATGGCATCAACAATTTTTGGTCACATTTTAGTGATAATGATACCGACTCAGTTGACACTTTTACTGAAGAAGACGATAATGGAGTAATTACCATCAAGCATAGATTCACTATGACCCCAGTTCTTGACAAGCGATTAAGCATGACCATTGGCGGTGAAATTCGCGGTAATTTCAATGTTTATTACAACGGTGATTCCGATAGTACTGACAATGCTGGGCCGTGTCAACCAAGCCAAACGCCTAATGATTGTGATTGGCTAAATGTTACTATGTACAAAGGGCAAACCAAGGTGTTCCAGCACACTGAAACCCCGTGGCCGGCTGACCAATGGAAAAATATTCAATTTTCATTCTTTGTTGAAGAAGGCAATGAAACCTGGGACGCAAACAACGATAACCCAATTATCGAAATAACTATGAAAATCAAAGGGGATTACCAAGATGGTGGATTCTTTGGATTTCCAAGTGGCACTCCCGGTGCCTATGGCATTGAATTAGGTGAAGGTAGCTCTGTCCAATTACCAATTGACCCGGCATCATTTGATGAAGTATTCCAAGATGGTGGAAATATCGGCGACGCTCCTGCTAGCGAAGACGCCCCTGGATTCTCGTTAGTTGTCGCATCGGCAGCAATTGCTATGGCGGCTTTCATCAATCAACGTAGAGACACTCCTGAACAAGAGTGAAATCACAGTGCGGCAATTATTGCGCTAACATCTAGTGCAACAGCAATTTGCTCTCCAGTAGCTAGATCCTTTAGCATCCCTTGATTTGCTTCAAGGTCTCTTGGACCAACTACCAACGTCTTAGTAGCGCCAATACCATTAGCCCAACCAAAGGCTTTGCCAATCTTACGACCACGTAATTCTAACTCAACTCGCTGGCCACTACTGCGCAGGCCACCAACTATTGGCAGGATTACTCCCACATCAATATTGAATGGAATAACCGCAATCAAGCCTTTGCCATCATCTTCTCCTGGCACAACTTCTGTGCGCGACTGACGTTCTGCCTGTGCTTCTAAAGCCAAAAGAACTCGGTCAAAACCTAGGCCAAAACCACAGCATGGGTCTAAGTCAGGCAGGCCAAACAAATGTAGCAACTTGTAGGAGCCGCCACCAAGCACCTGTCCTTCACCGCCCATCTCAGGGACAATTACCTCAAACACCATTCCAGTGTAATAATCTAGGCCACGAGCAACTGTAAGGTCAACTGCTAGTGATGGTGGTGCTGGTGCTAATGCCGCTACTGCACTAAGGGTAGTGGCTAAATCGTCTAATGCCTCAAGTGAAACACCTTCTAGTGAAGCCAAGATTTCTCTGGCTGGCAAGAGCGTTTCTGCACCGCCAGATAAGTCTGCTAACTGACGAAGTGGTGCCGCATTTTCTGCTGGTATACCATTATTTTGCAATAGTTTTGCTAGACCATTATCGTCACCTTTGTCTAACAGTCTCATAGCACTAGCCACCGGTGGTTCACTGGCCCCTGCTGGAGTATCCATTGAGAGTCCAAGGCCACTCAGAGCATTTTTCAAGATCCCCACATGACCGATTCTAATTTCCCAGTCTTCCAGACCACAATCAGTTAGCATATTGATGGCTAAGGCGATTACCTCAGCCTCAGCTAGTGGCCCAGTCGCGCCGATGAGTTCGACTCCGTATTGGAAAAATTCTCGATATCTGCCTTTCTTGAATTCCTCGTAGCGGTAACATTGACCATAATATGACACTCGAAGCGGCTTGGTATCGTTACGCATTTCCTCAGCAATCATGCGCATTGCTGGTGCGGTTAATTCAGGACGTAAGGTCAGGTTTCTGCCACCTTTATCCTCAAAGGCATAGAGTTGGGAAATTACCCCTGGACCGGATTTTGCGGTAAACAAATCCAGCGATTCAAATACTGGAGTTTGGATGCGTTTGAAACCACTACGTCTAGCACATTCCTCAAGCAATTGCTCAAACGCAAGACGGCGATTCATCACCTTAGGGGTGAAGTCTCGAGTACCGCGTGGGCGTTGCACCATGAGTAAATCCACAAGGTGATTGTTCATGACCTCTTCGCAAAGATTTAGTCAAACAATAGGATTTACCAGCCCACTGCCCAAGTATCATCATCTGCTTGCTCATTCTTGTCTTGCCACTTGACATCATCATCATCTAAGTCACTTGCCTCAACCTTTGGATCTTCTTTCTGTGGCTCGCTTTCTGGCTCGGCTGACTCTTCAATTTCAGTCTCTTTTGGAGCCTCAGCCTCGACTACTTCCTCTCCATCTAGCAACAGTTCGAGGATTTCATTCTCTGCTAAGCCAGCATCCTGGCGAACCTCGACTAACTCTGGGGCTAACAGTACATCACTATCATCAATTATTTCCGTCTCAAGAAGTTCATCCACAGCCACCTCTTGGACTTCACTTACCGCCGGTTTGAAGCGCTCGAGGAATTCCTCTCCTTCTGTTGGAGCATCTAGGGCAGCCAGGGCATTCTTGGTTAGTTGAGCGGCTGGAGGCATGGCTCTGGCTCGCTCTTCTGCCTTTTTGCGTTGGATGATGGCTAATGCCTCTGCTTGTTCACGTTCGGCCGCCATTTCTGCTTCAACAGCTCGCCACATTTTGGTCTCTTTGAACTTTTCACGCTTCTCTTCTAACACTTCGATTTGACGTCGACTAGGCCGGTCGTATAGTTTCCAAAAGCAGTATACCAGAAATAGAAATGCAATAGAAGCAAGTAGACCGGTAATTAGTGTGGTAACGAGGTCAGACACCTCAATCATCCTCCGCTAAATCAAACTGCTTCTGCTTCAAACACCGCATCTTCTGATGCTAGATGCTCAAACCCTGGCACTAACTCTCCAAGTTCGAACACTCGGTCGTCATCGCCACCAGGTAAAGTAGAGATGTCGACTTCTGCACCCTCTGGGATATTTCGGAAAATCGGTCTTTGAATTAGATACTTGTTGAGGAATAAGAAGGAAATTGCCACAACTCCCCAGAAGGCTAGAATAATTCCAAGCCCCTTAGGATTGCCCGGATTCCATACATCATCCGTATTGGCAATCATATCTCCAAAGTAAGAGACCATCAAGACGGTGAACAGAATTGGGAACGCAATATAGAGTAAAATATCCCACCAGCGACCAACAACAATATCATTATCTCCAGTATTGATGAAATCATCACGGAATGCTGAAACTCCAACACCGAGGTATCCCTTGAAGCCACCAGGTGCTTCTCCAGCGGCAACTTGAGCCTTCCAGCGAACATACCCATACTTCCAGATGGTAAACGCAATAAACAATCCGGAGAACATTAGCCCATAGCCCCATATGTGATCTTGAACTTCCAAGAATTCAGGGAAGGCAACTCCTGCTGAATCTAATTTAATCCACATTACTGCTGAAGGTAGTCCGAAGATGAATAGGGCAAGACCAGTGATTGCCACTGAACGCTCGCGATTGTAGCCATGGTCAACAAAGTTTCTGACACACAATTCGACGGTTGAAATCATTGAGGTTAGGGCAGCAAATGATAGCGCTAGGAAGAATCCAGCCATCATAACAAATGGCCCAATCGAGCCACCTGGAGCTTGTGCGAATACTTCTGGTAGTGCAAGGAAGGTAATTGCTGAGGAACCACCAGTTACGGTTGCCAGTGGGTCACTGCTAACTGCGAAGATGGAAGACAATACTGCTAGTCCAGCAATAATTGAGATGCTGTTATTGGCTAGACCCATAGTAAATGCATTCAGGACAGTATCCTCATCTTTTCTCATGTATACCGCGTAAGTAATTGCCATACCCATTCCAGCAGAACAAGACCAAGCTGATTGCGATAACGCATTAATCCATATTTCAGGCTCAAACAATAAATCTGGGTCGACTGAAAACATGAATGTTGCACCGTCTAAGGTTCCGTCTTCAAAGTCCATCCACAAGGAAAGGAATAGTGACATGAATAATAAGACGAACAGGGAAATCATCAGTACTACGTTGACTTTTTCAATCGCTTTTGCACCTTTCCAGATTGCCGCTAAAGTAAGACAAATTACGATGAATTGGAAAAATATTACTTGACCTGGGTTTTGCAGAAAAGAATTCCACACCTCGGTAGTATCGACTCCTTCGCCGGTTAGTCCACCAGTAATTCCCAGTTGGAAATATTTGATAGTCCAACCTGCAACAATGGCATAATAAAATCCTATGGCTGTTGAAATCCATGCCGTCCACAGACCCATCCAAGCAAATCTCTTGCCAGCAAATATTCTGAAGGTACCAATTGTCCCGGTACGACTTCGCTTACCCATAGCAAACTCGGCAATTACCAGCGGTATGGACCAAGCAAACAAGAAAATTAGCCAAGGTATTAGGAATGTTCCTCCACCATTTGCTCCAACCATTCTTGGAAATCGCCAAATGTTTCCAGTACCGATTGCCGCGCCAATAGAAGCGAAGATTAGACCTAAACGGCCGTTAAACTGGTCAGATTGAGCCATGTCAACACCTCGGCTTAATCGCCATCCTCCAAGACAGCCTCAGAAAACTCTTTCTCGTTTTCATCAACCAGCATCATTCGCAGACATATCGCAAGACCACCCCACACGAAACTGGTGACTAAAAAGAACATGAACAACGCACCAAAGAGTGTGCCATAATCGGCTCGATAGTCAACTTCTAGCACGTAATATTCACCGTTAGCAGGATAAAGATACAAATCGCCACCACCAAGTGTCCCGAGCATTGCTTTGTAGTGTACTTGCCCAGAAACCGTATCTTCAACTGGTAGGTTTGACCGTATCACAGTCCCATTTTCACCGTTCAATAAATTACATGTTGATGTAGTTTCTTCAAACATTGCCATCGACCATTCTGTAGTAGACCATTCTTTTGGCCCATAATCACTTTGCAAACGAGTTGGTTGTACTGTACGATACATTACATGAGATACTGACTTTTCTAAAGAATAAGCAAAGCCATTAGCGACACACATGTCAACTGGGATGCTACCGATACTCGGGATATTTACCATGTCAGGCATTTGGATAAATTGGTTCTGTGAAATGTTAGCAATTCCTAAATCTGCTCGCTCTCGTGGATTATCGGCTATTTCGGCCATGTAAAAACCAGTACCCAGATTGCGAACCGCAATGTGATCGATGTCATCCTCATGTTGATGGAATGCTGTACCTATTTCAGAGGTATAACAATACGAGCCGTGGACACCATAATGCCAGTCACAGAAATCTCCAGTTGTTGGATATAGGTCTGATGATTGCATATTGGTGTAATCGGTCATTTCTGCCAACTTATCGCCATGGTAAACCAGTTGATCGTGGTCTGTAGTTTCACAATCAGTGCAATGGCCCCATGGGTAAAGAATCAATTCAGAGTAGGAGTGGTGCGTTAGAGTAGATTTGAATTCACTAGCCCCATTACCAACATCATCATTCATTTCAGTTAAGTCTTGAATGAATCTAGTTTCTGGCTCTGAATTTCCGCCCGCCCAATCTTCATCAGTTCGACCATCGTTGTCATCATCTTCGCCATCAACGTTATCCTCATTGATAAGCCCATCACCATCATTATCTTGAGTGTCATATGGTCCTGTGTAAACATCATTATTGGCAATTCCAGCCTGTTCATCTTCTGAGGGAGTGCAGGTTCCTGGAATCAATGGAACTGTAGCACCAAGCGGTGCGCCCCATTCGAACTGATAGTTACGATTCAAATCAACGCCATCACAATCTTCGTCAACTTCTTCGTTAAAGTCTGGCAGTAGATCTGGACCGTTATTTCTCAAATTCTTTCTCCAGCCACCGCTTGGGCAAGACTCCCAAGCTGGAGCAGGGCAGAATACTTCACGATCGTAGATGTTGCCATCAACATTTAGCATAGGGATAAGATAGATTTCTCGGGTGTTGATAAGATCGGTAATAAATTGTTCAGAATAATCTTCATCCACTCCAAGGTCACCTGGTCCACAGTTGGTACCATCGCCATTGGAGTCTTGATAATTGGTAGGAGAGGTAGCAAGAGCAAGACAATCACCATCATCATCAAGGATTCCGTCATTGTTTGCATCGCCCCACGGGTCTTCATCAACAAGACCGTCGCCATCATTATCATAGCCAATATTGTTGTAAGAGAAAGCAATGACTTCCAACTGCATTAGAGCAACAGTGTAAGACATCCACTCTCTTGCGTGGTGGTTACCAACAATCATGACGTCGTGTCGGTCAGCATAATTGCCATTATCGCCAACAAATTCATTATATTCTCCGTTTTGAACATCACCAGTAATCTTCATCCATGGGGATGAGTACCCGTAATACCAGCCTTCGTAAGTATCTGCAGTGACCGTTTCGCCACGTGCATTAACGCCACCTAGCAAGCCTTCATGGAATTCAAAAATATCTGGATTCTCTTGTTCAAGTTGTAACATCAAAGCCTTGGTTGTTTCATAGGTGTGGTATTCTTTGAATTGCCTATCTCGGTCCGATTCTGGCGCCCAAGGGAAAATTTCATTCGAATAATCCTCGGACCAGATATCGGTCGGTTCTAGACCTGACGGTTCGTCTTGAGCAAGTGATGAAGCAACCATCGGCGTCATCAAAGAAAGCAGTAACGGAAGGCACAACAGCACACCAAAAGATGGCCTTGTCTTTAACGCAACAATTGGAGATTTACTATTCGACGACATCCTATCGTGTTAGCGAAGTGCTTTGAGTTCTTGAAGCCGTCGTGCAATCGTACGGAGGCAAACGGCACGATAATTTTAGATTAACTTGAGTATTTCTTCTGGTGGGCGGCCAATAATTGCCTTGCCATCTTTTACCAGTACAGGCCTTTCAAGCAGCTTTGGTTTAGACCGCAATGCCTTGATTACCTCGTTTACTGAATCAACAGCAAAATCTAATTCTTTGAAGGCTTTTTCTTGTTTACGGACAATCCCGACTAGACTCGCTAGTATAGGTAAATCCTCTTCCATTATCCCTTCCTCAAGATAGCGGAGTTCTTGGAAAGATACTCCTTTATCGGTCAGCAATTTGACGGCTTGACGGGATTTTGAACATCGTGGATTATGGTATAATCTCATGCTACTTCACCAATACTGACAGTTAATGAATCAAACTGTGCGCCATTTACCTTAGAATACCTCTAAAGTAATGAGGCTGTGCACCAACCATGACTGAGACAGATATTGCCACTCAAGCAGTGGATACAGTTGGTGTTAACCAGGCCACAGTCCTAGCAATTATTGGCATTATTGTTGCCGGAATTTTGGTTAGATTTTTGACTATGGCATTTGCTCCTTCGTTACTGAAGAAAATCATTCGTTCCGAAAATCTGCAGCATAAAACTGTGAAAAATTCCGATAAAGCGTTAGGCTCAGCTGTTGGAGCATTAGTGTCTTATCTGCTATCGATACAATTGGTAAATGCAGTTGAAGATGGTTCAACCACCTACATAATGCCTGATATTTTGGTAACCATTATGCCAAATATATTTCAATTTATTATTGCACTAGCATTAGTGATTTGGGCATTTAGACTGGTCAATGTAATCCAAGATGTGGTGCTTATTCTTGACAGCGATGGAGTTGCTGATAGTAGTGATAAGACATTAATTAGCGCTCTAGAGAGTGTAATGAGGTTTGTTATTGTCTTTATTGGATCAGTATTTATCGCCGACGCAATCGGTCTGAACCTAACCTCACTAATTGCCGGATTAGGTATTTCTGGTCTGGCTCTGGCTCTAGCGGCAAAAGATACTATTTCCAATTTCTTTGGCGCAGTGACAGTATTACTTGACCGCCCGTTCAAGGTTGGTGATTGGGTTGTAGTAGGCGCGTCGCAGGGTGAAGTAATCGAAATCAATCTACGAACCACTCTAATTAGAACCGGAATTGATACAGTAATTACCATTCCAAACGCCAATTTGGTTAGCACTCCAGTAGAGAATTATGGCAAGCGCAGATGGCGCAGATGGCAAAGCATGCTGCATTTTGATCTCAACTCCAACCCCGATAATGTCGAGAAATTTCGCGATGATGTGCTAAAATCAATTATGGAAAACGCTGCTACTATGAATGAAGACTCTTCTTGGTGCCGAGTCAATGATATTTCTGCCACCTCAATTGATGTTTCTCTGAACCTATACTGGGACGTTCAAGGCGGTGCAGATGAGCGACAGGAAAAAGAAAAGTTCCTGCTTGAAGTTATGCAACTGGCCAAGAATCATGAGCTAAGGTTCTATGATAACAGAATTAGACAACAGATGTAATCAGTAAGGATTGGGGTCTTTAGCCCAATAGATTTGATTGCTTAGAAGGGCAAATAGCAAACAAGTTATGCCGGCAACTCCGGCAATCGTTGGAGATATTGATTCCATTCGCCAGGCAAAGAAAGCAATTACTGAGCCCACTATTCCACCCCAAAGTCCAGACTTCCACAGGCGAAGCACTCCCAAGTGAGCCTGTATTCTTGAGACATCATTAAGCCATTTTTGGGATTTCTTCCGCAAGGGCTCGTCTCCATACATACGTGCTTCACCAAGCGCCAATAATACCGCATGGTAACGCCAAATCCACGGACCGCCAAGTAGGGTAGAGAGCGCCTTTTTGCTACGGTAATTAACGGGCGTAGTGGCTAACCATGAATCTAGCAATGCCTTTCTAGCAGTTTCATCCATCCCTTCTGCGAAAGAGATTTGCTGTTCAATCATCATCAGATGGGCCAACCCTGGCAAACGGTCCGACTCACACAGAATATGTTCTACCGGACTTCTTGAGTCGGCAATAAAATAAATCTCATCGCCTTTTTTTCCTAGCAATTCCAAGTCAAAGTTCAGTCTTGGAAGCCCTACAGTTGCTGCACTGTGTGGGGCTCGCCAAAGAGTGCTGGTCTTCAACTCGGCCTCGATATCCTTCAATCGATCGTTCCATCTGCGCTCTGTATTAGGCGTGGAAAATTCATCTAGGGCAGCGTGGATTTGGCCAAGCATTCCTGCCAGTTTATTGGCTAACTTTACCTCACTTCCAGTGATGGTTTCCGCCAAATCATAAACTGCAACTCTGTCGTTTCCTTCGGTAAAATAAACCATACTTGGCAAAATTACCGGTTGACTCTGTAATGCATTATTCCACGGTTCATGTCTAACCATTCTTGATAGATCATTGCCCACAGAAAACGGTAAAACTCGAGCGATTTGCTTGTCATTTATCTGCAATAACAGGCCCTTTCGGTCTTCACGCAAGATGGATACCTCGGTTACTTTGGGCCATGTTCCAACTACTGCTGATTGACTTGGGGCCTGAGACCACCAGTCAATGGTCAAACAATCATGATAATTCCAGCAATGGAGGGTACCAAATTCAGTCCTAATTTTGCCTGAGTCAAACGGTTCTGAGTCTTCGTGGATAATGCCGCTTGGCCACCAAGGAGACTCGTCCATGGCAATGGGATGCGCTCCACATTGACAAACTCTCACTTTTACCGGTGGCATAAAACAGCGTTAGCATAAAATGGTAGGCAGACTTGCTATGAGCGTGGCACAGCAAATTATTATTCCCGGTGCCATCCAAGGCGGTGGTTCTACCAACAAGCGATGGTGGGTCTTTGGAGGACTGATGGTTGCGTGGATATTTTTCACCGCCGTAGGAGTGGCGATCGAGCCTAATATGGATGAATTGGCTCAGTGCGACGATGAAGAATTTTTCACCGGAGAGGTGTCAGAGGAATGTCGAGACTTACGCGAACAAGAGTCGAGTAGTGGCCTTGTTGCAGGAATCGGCGGGCTATTTTGCTGTAGTGGAATTATAGTGTTGATTGTCGCTGCACTAGCAGGTAAGCCGGCAACAAAAACTGTGGTTGTCCAACAAGGTTTTGTTCCACAAGCACAAGTGGTTCATGGCAGACCTCAAATTATCCAAACCGGAGCAGTAGTCAGAACTGGCTTTAGTGGGACAATGCCAACGCAGAAGGCGCGTGCTAGTGTACCAACTCAGCAACCTTATCAACAAACTAAGCAACAATCTAATCCACAGCCTAAACCACAACAAGGCGGGGCACCTTCAATGGATGAAATTAACAAGTTGGCCGCTGAAGCCAATAATCTAGAACTAGCTAGAGACTTTGCTAAAGCCGCTGAATTATATCAGAAAGCCGGGCTATTTGCCGAGGCAGGAAGAATAAGACAGACCTACTTGGAAAACGACAAACCGGTAGTACAGATCGGACAAATTGGCGATTCAGTGGTCAAGGATTCAGTCATCATGGGCAAGCAGAATCAACCTCAGGTATGTCGAAATTGTAATGTAGAAATCCAACCTGAATGGAAGTTCTGCCCGTCTTGCAATATTCCTCTGTGAAGTGATAAAATGGACTATGCGTATTATTCACTCTCGCTAATTATTGCCTATGCTTTAGTTAGATATTTTACCGAGAATACTAAAATTCATCTGAAATTCAAAGGCCTGTGGGTTCATCATTGGATTTTAGCAGCCATTACTATGCTGATTGTCCTGTATCTCGAAATTGATGAACCCTACATTTGGGGCGCCCTTACCGGTGTTGCATTA
Source organism: Candidatus Poseidoniales archaeon (assembly GCA_009887195.1). GTDB lineage: Archaea > Thermoplasmatota > Poseidoniia > Poseidoniales > Poseidoniaceae > MGIIa-L1. The sequence continues at coordinate 12,324 of QXXX01000063.1, forward strand.
GAAGGATTGCCGCGTAAGAATTGGTCGATTCGTAACAGAAAGTAACGTCGGCATAACCCCTTTATCACCGATGGATGTGCTACGGATATGGACGATGTCGAATGGCTTCAGTCAACATTGTCTGCTGAAATGGAGGTTCGTCCGCCGACCAGTAGACGTCGCGAGGCTCGATATCTAGCGGGTAATTGTGTCAAATTATACCACGGTGAGCAGTTAATTGCTTATGCAGAAATGCGCATGGTCGGGCGTCACATGGAGATTTCAACAGTCCTAGTAGACGCAAACTTTCGCAGTAAAGGCAAAGGCAAGGAATTAATCAAAAAGGCATTAGAGAGCATTACTTGTGACAAGATTTTGTGTTGTACTAAGAATCCGGCAATGGCAAAAGTGCTCAAGGACCTTGGTTTTACTGTCAAACAATGGCCAGGATTTTACACCTATCTAATATTATCAATCAATACCATACGTCGATTATTCTCCATGCTCCTTAGATTTGAATTCAAACGAATTTGGCAACAAGGCAAAGGTATTCACAAATATGACATGTTTGTAATCGAGGAAAAATAATTTGCCAATTAAGCAATATAGCAGTTTACTGACCACTTACTATGCATCGCCGAGTTACTGTCCCAGCAAGGGTCAATATCATTGGCGAGCATACCGATTACGCCCAAGGACTTGCTCTACCATTTGCCATTAACAGGTATTTGGTTTTGACAATAAAGCGTCGAGAAACTGGTTATGCTGGTGATGAAACAGTCATTGCTTTGTGGCAAGCCATAGGCGGTCCGCCAGCTGATTTAACGGTCAGCAGTGAGATTGCCCAAGGCAAAGGTATGTCTTCATCTGCCGCCCTTTGCTTGGCCATTGTCCTTGGCAAATACGGAAATATTGATCCGCTTGAGGCGTGTAAAAAAGCCCAATCCCTCGAGCATGAAGTCCTCAATACTCCCTGTGGTCTGCTTGACCAAATGGCGATAATGTTTGCCAAAAGCCAACACTACACGAAGATTGACTTTTCAACAATGGCGGTTGAATGCCTCGATTTACCGACAAACTGGATTTTTAAGTTAGTCGACTCAAAGATTCATCGAAACTTATCAGAGATGAATTATAATTCAAATAATGATTTCCGCAAGCAGCACGTCGTTACCGAAAATCAACGAGTAAAACAAGCCATCGGAGCAAAACCAGAAACCCTTGGCAAACTACTCAATCAATCACATAATTCCCTCAAGCAATTAGGCGTAAGCACGCCAGAAGTAGACCGCTTAGTTGAGAATCTGCAACAAACCGATGGGGTACTTGGTGCTAGGATGATGGGTGGCGGATTTGGTGGCATGATCCTAGTGCTTGTTGAACATGAGGAGGTCCTACCAAATTACTTGCCAGTGGTAAGTTCAAGAGCGCCGTTGCTTGAAGAACTGGGATAATTTATCAAGCCGCTCAGGTGTGCCCATATCCCAGAATTTAGTGTCGTCATAATGCGCTTTTATTTTACCTGCAAGTGCTGGATAAACCGTGTTTTCCCAACTCCATTGTTGATCTCGGCCAAATAGCAATACCAACCGTTTACTTACCACACTAGTTCCAGCTTCATAACCATTGAAAAAATCTGCTGATTGGCTTTTATCGTACTGTACTACAAAGCCGTCTTCATGTTGCAAATTCATGGTATCGTGCGATTGGGTAACCGTCATGGTGAGTAAGTTTTGACCATTTTTATGGGTTTGTAGTAAGTTATGATAATCAATAGGATGAAAATCATCTCCCCAAAGTAAAATGAATTCATCTTCTAAATTGTCTACTGCATTCCATAATGCACCACCGGTCCCTAGTGGACTTGGCTCTTTTACCACTGTTAATTCAACCCCATCATGTTGATAATCGTCAAACATGATTCCAAGATGCCCCGTCAATAGTAATGCTCTATTACAACCCTGACTGGCAATCCAGTCTAGAATGTGAGTAATTATCGGTTGATTGTCGACATTAATCAGTGATTTTGGTGTAGATTTGGTCAACTTACCAAGCCGAGTACCCAATCCTCCAGCCAAAATTACGACTTGTGGCATTGAAGTTTTAACCCTCAAACCACTGTTCATGCTGCCTAACTAACGATTCGATTAATGAAATAACCGATTACTTGACCTCTAGTTACGGCAATGATACCAAGTGTTGCAAATCACACTAATGTTACAATATATGGTACATAACCTCAAACACTATGGAAGTGACCAAATGTTATGTCGGAGCATATTGCATACCCTTCAAACATCAATATTGTGAACACTGCGTTCCTTGTCGGTATGCCGATTCTCGCCTTAACATCGCTAATTTTCTATTCGGTTAATTACGGTATAAGTTGGTTTGAACCAGTCATATTTGTGTTCTTTTATCTCGCTTCTGGATTATCAATCACAGCCGGTTATCACCGCTTGTTTAGTCATCGCACTCACAAAGGTGCGTGGCCACTTAGACTATTTTATGCACTATTTGGTGCAGCAGCATTTCAAAACTCAGCGATAAAGTGGTGCAGTGACCATCGCCGACATCACCTCAAGACTGATGAAGAAGAGGACCCATATTCAGTCACTAGAGGGTTTTTCTGGGCCCATATCGGATGGGTTATGGTCGATGAGGGAGAGGAAATTGTTGAAAGTGTCAAAGACTTACAAGCAGATAAAATTCTCGCATGGCAAGACCGTCATATATTCAAAATTGGCTTCTTAGTTGGCATTGTACTGCCTGGGCTGGTCGGCTTTGCTTGGCTTGGTAATATTCATGGTTTCTTAGGCGGCATGATATATGGGGGATTTCTAAGAGTCGTAGTAGTTCATCATGCAACTTTCTTGATAAATTCAGCTGCACATACTTGGGGCAGTCAACCATATTCAACTGAGAATACTTCCAAAGATTCACCATTACTATCATTCTTTACCTTTGGAGAAGGCTATCACAACTTCCACCACACCTTCCAAGCAGACTATCGTAACGGTCACAAATGGTACCACTGGGATCCATCCAAATGGCTGATAAAAGTAGCCTCTTGGATAGGTTTAACCAGCGAATTACACAAGATACCTGCTAAATCAATTGAAGCACGAAGAATGAAGAGAACCTTTGAGAGAAAAGCAGATGGTAACGTGATTGATAATCAATTCCAAGAAAAATTTTCTGAGTGTGTCACTCAATTGCGTAAGGGATTTACTGACTTGATTGAGCGAAGAAAGGAGTATCGAATGGCTAAGGTTGCTAAAAAATCACAGTCTAAAACCAGTTGGAAAGCGGTAAAAGAGGCTCATAAGATTAAAATCAAGCAGTGCAAGATAAGAATTGCCAAGGCCAGAATTGAGTTTAAACTACTCGTACAATCAATGCGCTTAGACATTAATACAACCGCACAGGCTGCTTAACATTCCAAATTATCACAACTGCAGATAGGTAATATTGGATAAGTAATTATCTTTGGATTACATTTCTGATACTGCTGCCATTATCGGTGAAAGAACGCCATATTCAACCAGCAAACTTGGGCCACCAGCAAGATAGTACATTGAGCCCAGTCCATCTCGTGAGTCCTCTGCGCTAGAATTATTATTGGTGGCACAATTACCAGTACAGCCATCGGCAAAAGCGACATAGACACGTCCCTCACTATCGATGTGTAAATCGTTGAAGTCCAGAAGATTACGATTTGAGCCGCCAATGTCACGGCAGTCACCTGAGTTCAAGCAAATTGAACCTATTTGAACGGGGTCATCAGTTACGCGGTAAGTATGGAAAATAGGATTGTCATCTAGAGCATTAAGGCTGTAGGTGATGTATAGGTGATAGGTCGCATTATTTGGCGCATAGTGCGCGTTACCATCCCATGGACTGCCATCGATATTTGACTCATTGAGCATCTCCGTATTCTCACTACCAAGGTATGTCACCGCAATCCTGCCAGGGTCACCAGCATCGGTTTGTGGAAATACTGTCGAAATGACTCCTGCTGGTGAAATTCTAATGCTCTCTTGTTCCCAAGTCTCGCCTGAATCGGTAGACCTAGACATGTAAACTCCCTCGTCACCGCCCGTCCAGATATGGTAAGCATTTGATTCGGTGTCGGTCGATATCTCTGAATTCTTGCGCGGATAAGGTGTGCCGACATCCTCGCCCATGGTGCGTTCAAACCAAGTAAAACCATTGTCTTTCGATACGATTACCGATGGCGTCTCAACTCGAGGTGTCACGTAGACGGTCCCATCTGGCGCAGTAGAAATTGCTCCATGCAAACCACCATTGGTAGTTGCTAGACCAATGATTTGTCCACCTGCTTCGAAAGTTGCACCACCGTCAAAACTGGTAAAGCAAAAGATTCCTGCTAGTTTATTGTAGCAATAGTATACTGCTGTTTCATAGATTGTACTACCCGTTATTTGACCAAGAGCGCCGTAACCAGCGGTTGTCCATGGACCGGTAGCCAACTTGATGTGGTCGTTAATTGGAGTAGTTCCTGAATCGTGAGGATTGCCTAGCCACGTCTGGCCGTCATCATCACTCCAACAAATCCAAGAGGTTTCTAGCCCAATCATTTGGACATTGAACACACGATCGGTAATTGTGTCTACCCAGCCATATGGGTCGCTAGTTGTCGGTGAACACTGAACTGGGTCTTGAGTTTCTTCCCAAGTTTCGCCCGCATCACATGAGCGCATGACTTTCTCCATGGCAATGAAAAAGATACAGCCGCTTGAGGTTACACCAATGCTTGGTTCCTTACCAGTTTCTCCAACATCACTGAATTGAAACGTCATCTCTATCGGTTGAATATCAACTGAATTGCCCGTTTTATCGGTGACAAAGACTCGGGGACTTTCCTCTATTACTACTTCTGGCTCTTCGAAGGTTTCTTCATTGCCAAAACAGCCCGACAAAGACATCGTCACCATGAGTAAAGTCAGCAATATTGCCCTGCCGTGCATGACAGAGCCTAACTGCTGCTATTCAATAGGATTACTATTGATTAAAACCGAGTATAACGCTGATTTGGTCAGAGATGAATTCAATACTGACTATGCATGATAGTCAAACATTGATATTGCCCGATTACCAAGTATTCAACATTGCATTGAGTCCAATGACTGCTCCAACAATTAGCGCAAACATTGGCAGACTCTTAGCCATCATGTTTGAGGCGTCTTCAACAGGCTCACCCATCATAGTCATGCCGTCTTCCATGCCTTCATCCTTCAAACGGAAGTAGGTCAGCATAGTAAGTAGCATAACTACCGGTCCAACTATTGCATCCATCTTTTGCAAGTCAGAACCATTACGGCCAATTCCGCTGACAAATCCAACATAAGTTGCAATGACTATAGTCAAGAAGGCAAACATCGATGGATGAATAATTCTCCACTTTCCAGAGGCCCCCTCTGTCAAGACAAGTCCAGCCCATAGAGTATAGATTAGAATTAGACTTCCCGATACTGCAACTGTAGCATCAGATGGTGTACCCATTCCATTGGCCATGCCTGGAATAACTGTATCGAAGTTATCAGCAATAACGCTGTCAGGGGTGAAAATCATTCGCAGAGAATAAAACAAACCTGTCAACACGAGAACTAAAAGGCCAGCTAACGCAACTTTATCCTGTACTTTTATGCCAGGTTTGTAATCACTTAAGCCATCATTTACTCCCTCGTCCTTGAGGAAGAAGTAAGCCGCACCATATAGTGCAGTTACTAATGGTGTGACGTATTTTGGTGCTTCACTAGAATCTGTAAAGTCACCATGCATCCAGATTGACGCACTCATTGCGGTAAATCCAATCAGACCAGGAATCATCATTCTCCACATTCCCTTTGCTCCTTCATTTAGCAACAATAGTGTTGCCAATGTAATACCAAACATTAACGCACCATTGAATCCTGTTTCAGGAGCACCTCTGCCCCATGCTTGAGTACCTTCTGCTGCATCATTTGACAACAGGGTAAAACAGCCGTCGCCGCCAGTAACATAACAGTCACCAAACAACACGAAATTCAAAGAGTAGATCAGGCTGACTAAAGCAGAAATTATTAGACAGACTTTCGCAGGCATAGAGTTTATTTGCTTAAACATCGGTTCAAGAGTGGTGATAAATATTTATAATATTTACCTAAATAGATTAAGCAAAAATTGCGATTTTTTGCCTAAATAACCTTCACGGAGTGCGGTAAATCACTCTACTGCTATCTTTTCAGCGGCTTTAGCGTCGCGACGTTTCTTATTTTGTCGCTTCTTATACCATGGATATATTGGCCACTTTGCCAATCCAGTCCACATGACAAAAAATATCAACGTAGTGGATACAAATTTATCGGTATCTGCTGACCAAACCGTGTCGACAAATCCATTGTGATACCACGCAATTCTTCCATGGTATATTACCAATATTAGTCCAGCAGTTAAGTGGATATAGCGCCATATCTTATTCCAGTTCTTTGTCATAAATTTCACCCGGTAATCTACTGATAAAAATTGGGTAAATAATGTTTCACGCTAGATGATAATTGAATACTAAATTTGACAACCTAGTCGAACTAAGCATTGTCTAAACATATTTGTGCAGTACACTGAACTATCTCGTAATACTCTCTAGTTGCTGGGTCAAAAACATCGAGTTGTAAGGTTGAGCCTGCATCAACCACAGTTACTAAAGTCGATGCAGCAGATGGCAGATAATCCTCTCCAGTACTGCGCAAGGTCAATTTTATACTGTGCCCTGCCTCAACTTCAACATCCATAGGGAAAAATTCCATGACTGCAGTGATTTCCTCAAATACCGGCGTCCATGTTTGCACTTGTGAGCCACCTGCATGGTATCTCAAATCCATAATGGCATGACCAATATGAATACATGTGCCTTCATAGCAATCTTCCATCAAGGCATAAATTTGACCACCTAGCGTAGCGGTATTGACATTGACATGTAAGCGAGGTAAGCCGCCAAAGTAGAGGTCTTCTTCTAGTGGTGGAGTCTGATAAACTGGCCCTGAACTTGTATCAGGGCGAATCATATTACCATCGCCACTAGACACCAAATCTGCACTACCTAACTCCCAAATCACTTCAGTAGTTTCGCTCATTGGATACCGATCCTCAAAGCGCCATTCTCCTTGGTTAGATTGTATCTCTACACCAAGCCAAGGTTGTGGACCCTCTTCTTTGAGATAATAGGTAAACCACTCTAGCAAGTCTTGCATCCAATCCATGCGTACCATTTCGGGGAACGCTTCACCGCCTCGGCCAACGCCACTGCGGTCAAACATAATCTGCGGACGGTCTGGATAATCGTGATCCCATTGACCAAACAAGCCCTTAGCTTCAATATCGGCATCGTATAGTCGATTGATTGTTGGAACCGCCATATGCGGGTCGACATTCCAATCATGCATACCCTGTATCAGGTAAACACTGCCGTTGTAATTATCAACAACTCGGTCAAGGAAATAGCGCTCTGCCCAGTATTCTCCTGCCGCTTCACTACCCCAAGCCCAAGCCGCGCCACCAGTTGCTGGCCCGGCAATATAATCTGGACACATGTTTCCAGTATCCTCTAAGTCACCGTCAAGGCCGTACGAGCCGTAAACTCCGTTGTGCATAATTGGAGCTCTTGCCTCACTACTGCCATTACGCCACATCAATTCCATTACCCCAATTAACCCAGAAATAGGGACTATTGTGGTCAAATGCTCATTACCGAACATGGCTGCTTGCCAAGGAGTTGACCCGTCATATGACTTGCCAATCATCCCAACGTTACCATTACTCCAATCTTGAGTACCAAGCCAAGTAACCGCTGCATCAACACCTAGTTGTTCAGCGGTACCCATCAAATCCATGCAGTGGTTTGAACGTCCAGTACCCATTACAGAAACTTGAGCAAAAGCAAATCCATGTGGTATTATCTGTTCAATCATCATAGTACCAAGCCATGTACCAGGCTCTTCAATACCGCCAGTTTCAACCGATGCTTCATCGAAATATGGACCAAACTCAGCAATTACTGGAACGGTCATGTTATCTTCCATGACAGGAACCCACACTGCCAAACTGACTTGACCATTCGGTGCTGCACCGCCCTCTTCAAGTGGTAAATCGAATTCGACAAAATGATGAGTTCCAAGCCACAAACTAGCATTATCTGGCCCGGTTAGTGTACCATTTTCAACCACGTAGGAATTTTGCCCGCCGGTGATATAATCATCCATGTATCGCTCCCAAATCGGCGTGTAGCCCTCCATTGACTCTTCGATGGCCTGTTCTTCAAGCGGTGCGCCAAGAGTACGACTAAGCATTAGAAACACTAGAACAACGGCAATTGTGGCACCAATTGCGGCGTTGAGTGAATTTGTTGAACTAGACTTGGCAACTGGTAATGCCTTGGCTAGTTCAGCCTCTAGAACCTGCTCGTCCATGGTGCGCTGAAACCCTCATTACTCATCATATTGATGTTTCATGGTGTCAAGAGTTCGCTGGCAAAATTCGGAAAGTCTAGCTAGAGCAGGTGCAGTTCTTGCACCAAACCAGGTTAAATCTTCACCATCAATATGAACTACAGTGGGCGGCAAACCACCGGCTGTCGTGATTTTTTCAGCAATGGATTTACCCTCCTCGGTAGTGAAATTATGCGGCTCACTGGTCAGTAAGATCAATTCTATTTCGTGTTCAATAAATTCTTCAACAGTAATTTCTGGATAACCATTGCCTTGTGGATTAGTATCAATAACTTCGAATCCTACTTCGGAAAGTATTGCACCTGGATACTTATTTGGCGAAACTGCCATCAAAGGTTTATGCCATATTAGCGGTACTGTTCTAGCGCTTGTAGTAGATTTTTTTAGACTACTTAGAGAGTCTTGGCAAATGAGGGCTAGCGCATCTCCTGCTGCATCCTTACCACATGCTTTACCTAATTCTCGCAGCATCTGTGGCACATCACTAGGCGACTTGACCTTGCTAACAAATATCGTAAATCCTTCAGCGATAAGTTCCTGGTACACCGGTAATGGGTTTTCTTCTTTATCCATGACTATCAAGTCAGGTTTCAAACTGCGGATTTTTCCTAAATTGGGCGTCTTTGTGCCACCTACCACCATGACCTGGTCCACCATTTCAACCGGGTGAATACACCATGGTGTGCGGCCAACTACTTCTTTGGTAGTCAAACCAAGCGCAAATAACGTATCCGTCAAAGACGGCACTAGGCTTACTACTCGCATAATTAAGCGAGGGCAACTGGGTTGAAAATCATGTCCAAACTTGGGCATAGTCAAGGGATGGAATCATACACTAAACCGCACTCCCATAATCGGGGCAGACATGGGTATCTCAAAGCGAATGGGTGATGTTCTTGGCCATGCGGTTGAGGCAAAGTTACTCAAAGAGGTACATGAGCACCCAGTCAAAGTAACCCATCTAGCCATAATCATGGATGGTAATCGAAGATTTGCTTGGAAAAGCAATCTTGCGGCTGGAATAGGCCACCGTATCGGTAAGCAGAAATTAGAAACAGTGCTTGATTGGGTACTGGAAGTCGGCATCCCATGGTTTACTGTTTACGCTCTTTCAACCGAGAATTTAACCCGGCCAAAAAAAGAACTAGAGATCTTGTTTAAGTTGTATATTGAAGGACTTAGGGATATTGCTGATGACCTGCGAATCCACGACAATAAAGTCAAGGTACAAGTTATTGGCAAGCGGGAATTACTACCGCAAGATGTCAATGATGCAATTGATTATGCTGAGGCAAAAACCGCTGATTATGATGACTACGTTTTCACCATTTGTCTAGCCTATGGCAGCAGAGAAGAGATGCTGAATGCCATTCAATCAATCGCTGCAGAACATGCAGCTGGCGACTTAGCGTTAGAGGCAATTGACCAAAAAGCCGTGTCTAGTCGACTTTACACCGGAGAAATGCCCGACCCGGATTTAGTTATCCGCACCAGCGGTGAAGAACGTATCTCCAACTTTTTACTATGGCAAATGGCGTACTCTGAATTGTATTTCAGTGACGTCTATTGGCCGTCATTTCAAAAGAAAGATTTGCTAAAAGCAGTGCGAACTTTCCAAGACCGTAAGCGTAGATATGGGGAATAAGCATGGCTACCTGCGATGAATGTAATGGGTGGTTAAATCCAGCATTAGCTGTTGATGCTGCGGTTCAAAGAGGCGATGAGATACTATTGATTCAGCGAAAATTCCCCCCAATGGTCGGCTATTGGGGCCTACCTGGTGGTTTTGTCGAGCGCGATGAGGACCCTCTGATTGCGGTACTTAGAGAACTTGAAGAAGAAACCAATCTAGTTGGTACCAAGCCAGAATTACTGATGGTAATGGGCGATCCAAGTCGAGACCCTCGCAAACATATCGTCAGTATTGTCTATTCGGTATCCGCTCCTGACGGTGAACCAGTGGCTGGTGATGATGCTGCTGATGCACGGTTTTGGCCTCTTCAAGACGTGATAAACGGCGAAGTACCGTTAGCCGGTGATCATTTACAAATCATCAAAAATTGGTTTAATCTATCAGATTCATAGATAAAAAGTCAGCTAGTTGCCCACGTACATTAGGCCAATCTTCAGTTTCAATTGCGTCGGTTAAGTGCATACCAGTAAGAAATTGGGCTAACATATTTTTCCATTTATCACCTTGACATGCTTTATTCCAATGAAATAATGGATAACCATCTTGCTCAAGTCTTGATAAAAATCCACGCTCAGCCTTAGTGATTAGTAAGGCAGGAGTGCCAAGTAATGCTGCTTCGCTAGCCAGTGTCACCGATTGGGTAATGACTCCATCGTGCTTGGCTAATTCCCGGTCAAGTAACCATGCGTCGCCTTGGTAACTATCTTCATCAGCACGAGTTATCTCAAGGCCATCCAAGGTCGAGTCTGGAATCTCAATAATCTCATCACTGTCATGTATACCCTTGCCATTAAGCATTCTAACCAATACTTTTGGCGGATCGCTAACTGTTGCAGAGCGTATACCTGGTCGCAGATGAACATGGCCGTGCAGCCCGTCAAGTCGGTGAATTGTCAAACCCTTAGACTGGGCATTTGCCAAGAAACCATTGTCTAGGCTGTCATCCCAATGGGTTGGAATTATGATGTGAGTTGCTGATTTAAGCGCTAATTTGTGAGCGATATGATTGACCTCGGTGTCTGTTATGTAATATCGATGCGTGATACTGGCCAGTTTCTTGCGTAGTATTGGTGACTTAGCGGCCATTAGTTCAAGCGGCGCACCTACAGAAATAATCCGTGAAATAGGTTGCCCGTTTTGGCAGCATTCTGCAAGAAAGCGGTGACTTGAGCGCCATCTTGCTAAGGCTTTTCTGCGCATCCCTTCACCGACTGGTCGCTCAACCCAATGGATTTGTCGGCGAGGAATATGCCCGTCGCCTCCGTCAATCAAGTTCTGCACTTCTTGCCGCTTTGTGGCAATAATCACATCGTTGTTGTTAGAACAACGTAGTAGCGGCGCTAACAGGCGAACATGAGCAGGATGGTCTAGTACCCAACATGTCCGCATACCAATCCTATTGCGTCTCTATTACTCAATGCATCGGAGATTCGTCAAGTTGAAGTCCTGCCTTGCTAACGCAGTTGTATGGACAAGCAAGCAATCGAATTACCAGGGGCTGCCAAATATGGCCCATATTCTGCAGGCGTACAATCTGGCGACATGTTTTGGTTATCGGGTCAAATCGCCGTCGATTTTGATGGAGTAAAAGCCCAAACTCAAGGTTCCCTAGACAAGATTGACACCCTATTACAAAATGCCGGACTGACCAGAGAGAACATCTGTTTCGCCCAAATTTTGCTCGATGACATTAACGATTTTAGCGATATGAATGAAGTGTATGGCGCGTGGGTTAGTGATCTCTTAGTCAAACCTGCCAGAGCTGCCTTTGCTGCTGCTGCATTACCTGCTGGCGCCCTTGTTGAGATTGTTGTTCAAGGAACAAGATGAGTGATTTCATGCCTGGCTCGCCTTATTTTGACGAGACTCCAAAGGGCATACTAACATGGCCAAAATTGCTCAAAGTAGGAATTCCGATTTTCATCGCTTTACTATTATTTGGCTGGCGCTTTGGCATCATTACAGAATTATTGCTAGTAATCACCTTAGTTCTCACAATCCTGGTAATTATTCGCAAATAGGTGTGTATTGGGAAAGGTCAATACAACGGTAGGCATGAATAGAGCCCACTGCGAACCCATGTATTCGTTTGTAATTT
>QXXX01000064.1 GCA_009887195.1 Candidatus Poseidoniales archaeon
CCTTGGCCTTGTCCTTGTCCTTGTCCTTGGCCTTGTCCTTGGCCTTGTCCTTGTCCTTGGCCTTGTCCTTGGCCTTGTCCTTGTCCTTGGCCTTCGCCTTGACCTTCTTCACCTTGACCGCCGGCATCAGATTCTCCACCGCCGTTGGTTCCGCCATTGCCTGAGCCTTGATCCGAATTAGTGAAATCAGGATCATATGCATCAGGTATACCGTCACCATCAGAGTCGGAATATTCACCGTCGTTTGGATCTGTTGGATAAGCATCGGAATTGTCAGGCTTACCGTCGCCATCGGTGTCAGCATTGTTCGGGTTTGTGCCCGAAGCATACTCTTGTGAGTTGGTCAATCCGTCACCATCAGGGTCCGCATTGCCATCTCCACCGTTGGTTGGGTTTAGTCCGTTAGAGACTTCCCATCCGTCTGGTAATCCATCGCCATCGCTATCAGCATTGTTCATATTAGTGCCTTGACTTTGTTCCTCAGCATTGGTAAGACCGTCGCCGTCCCAGTCAGCTCCACCATCAGATGGGTCGTTTGGGTCGGATCCGTCACCGCTCACTGCTGTAACAGCAGATAATGCTAGAAATAGTGCCAAGAGCACGCTCATTATTTTTCTATTTTTCATGTTTTTTACTTCCTTTAGTTTTTACATAGAGAACCCGCTGTTCTCTCTTTCCATTCTAGTTGCAGGCATAACCTGCTCCAAGATATGTGATTGACGCGATGCTGCGCTAGTATTAACAGTAAAATAAACCTCAAAACAGACTCTTGCTGACGCATTATTTAGCGCGGCAGGGGCTTTTAGTGCCCTGTTTTCTGTCTTAATATGTGGTTTGTTAATATTCTCCAAATTCATCGTTTTTCACGGGTCGGTCTTAGGGAACCCAATGTTCCCTCTAACATTTGGAATGGTCATCGGGTATATCAAAAGCGCGATGGTATGCGCCGATAAGTTAAGTTAAAATTTCTTCATCATTGAACGATGTGGTCCAATTCCTTCAATTAAATATGGCTCATCAATGATTTGCCAGCCCTGGGATTGATAAAACCCAATTGCGTGCTCTCTAGCTTGTAAGAATCCCGCTTTTGCTGACAAATGTAATTTTGCTGCTTCCTCGAGACTTGTCAATACCTTGGCTGCTAAGCCCTGCCTCCTAAAATTCTCAAGTGTCCCCATTTGTCTAATTTGAAATGCTGGACGGTTTGAAGGCTGCGATAATGGCCCAAATCCTGGTATCTTAACCGCACCAGGGCCACCGTGATCTGAGCCTGCCCCATCGCTATTATTTGGTATCAGATGAGCTCTGCCAACTGCGATTACTGTCTGGTCATGACTGGCCCATGCATGGATAGCTTGGTTGTCATCACTTAGCAACTCAGCTCCGCGCTTAAACCCAAGCGGTGCTCTAAGCACAGTAAAACGACAGTCATAATACTCACTTGAAGGAGTCGTTCCGGGTAAAGATACTGATATCATGTAGCCATCTACGCAGGTTATTATTAATCAATGATGGCATCTATAATGTAAACCTAATTTTCCAAAAGGCGCGTTGAAATATAACTTGTTAATCGCAGGTATGTCTGCACGGATGTCGGAGCGGCTACGTCGGGGATTGCAAATCCTCTTACCTGGGTTCAAATCCCAGTCCGTGCTCCAATCTAAAACTAATCAATATTTCACAAATAATGAATAATAAGGAGTGACTGGAGGGTATATAGCACCGTTGAGGATTTATCATGCCACAAATTAACAAAAATATCAACAAGGTTGGTACCGGTTTTGCTGCTTTTTTATCGCCGCCAAGTCCAGATGTTATTCGATTTACTGTCGGACAACCTGATTTTGCCACTCCCAAGGCAGTCGTAGAATCGGCTAAAGCCGCCCTTGATAGAGGTGAAACCACCTACACGCGCACTCAAGGCAGTCCTGCCTTGTGCCAAGCGGTTTGCGACCATCTAAAAGGGCATGACATTGAGATTGATGCTGACAACATCGTAGTTGCCCCTGGCTGTAAACAAGCGGTCCTCTATGCCATGATGGCGACTCTAGACCCGGGCGATGAAGTATTGCTATTGGCTCCAGCATGGCCATCTTATGATGGAATGCTGAAATTAATTGGCGCAGTCCCGGTTCATGTACCGGTGCGAAGAGACAATTACCATCCAGATTTTGCCGCTCTAGAGAAGGCCGTAACCAGCAAAACGAAAGCAATAATGATCAATTCACCAAACAACCCTACGGGTGCTGTATACAGCCCTGAAGAAATTGAGAGACTGGTAAAACTGGCAGTCAAACATGATTTATGGATTATCGATGATATGATTTACGCAACATTGGTTTGGGCTGATTACGGCTATACTTCACCAACATCGATTGAAGGTGGAAAAGAACGCACCATCACTATTGGAGGTTGGTCAAAGGGTTGGGCTATGACCGGATGGCGCCTTGGCTGGGTTGGTGGCAGTAAGCAAGTGGCTGACGCAATAAAGAAAATCAATGCAAGTGCTGCAACTCACGTCCCAACCTTCTTGATGCCTGCGGCAATTACCGCATTATCCCTTAGCGAAGAGACAAAAATGATGCAAGATTCTTTTCATGAACGCCGAGATGTGATTCACAAGTTACTCGAAGACTTGCCAGGAATTACTCTGCCCAAACCAGAGGGGGCGTTCTATGCTCTTTGTGATATTAGCAAAACTGGCATGACCGACATAGAATTTGCCAAGCGAGCACTTGAGGAAGCTAAAGTCCAATTAATTCCGGGATCTCTAATGGAAGGGGGAGAAGGTTTTATTCGAATCTCATACGCTACCTCGATGGAGAATATCAAAGAAGGTGTAAGCAGGCTGAATACTTGGTTATCATCCATTTAATCAAACATGCTTTGATAAAACCAACGGACTACATGTCGTCATGGCAGAGGAGTCTACTCCATGGATTACAGATGTTGTAGTCAATGCTCAATCGATTCATATTCTAGGTTCTGGGCTAAATTCTACAAGACCTGCGCATCAAGCAATTCATGACTTAGACCAGCGAGGTTGGAGGCTAGTCCCGATTCATCCGCGAGATGCTGGAGGAAGTATTCTTGGCAGGCCAATTCGTCCAGCGATCGATGATGGAATTATTCCTGAAATAGTGGTCCTTTTCCTCGCACCAGAGAGAGCTAAACAAGCAGTAACAAAGATGCTAATGCAATATCCACAAGATAATTTTCCAGTGATATGGTTTCAAATCGGTGCACTAGACGAGGATACTGCAGAAATGCTCGAGCAAAGCGGTCTTAGATTCGTTAGTGAAGACTGTATTGTCCGATATATCATTAGAAATGGTCTACATCCAAATGTTAAGATGAATTCTTCAAGTTGGTTTAGGCAGATTAGTGACGAAGATGGTAGTGGGTGCTCAGTCTGGCAAATATTTCCCAAGGATGCTGAATTGATGAGTACGCAACTAGAATGGGTTGGCGACTTAATTGACCTTGAACAATCACATCATACGATTGCTCGATACATTAGAAGCCTACAAAAGAGTGATGAAACGCTGTTAGAAACAGCAATGCGGCTGACTTAGAGTTGGACAAAACGGTTTAATGTCCCACCGCCACCAAAGGTAGCGTAGTACAAATCTCCGCTAGGTGAAAAGCGCAATGGTAGCGGAGTGCCTAATTGAGTAGCAATCCTAGTTTCGTCTGCATCCCAACCAGAAAAGTTGCCTTCCTCGTCAAACTCCGGTGTGAAATCGATTCTTACAATTTCATGGCCCTGTGGAAGAAGCGTATTCCATGAGCCGTAAACCGAGGCATAAACGGTGTGACCTGCGCCGATTGAAAGGCCTGGTAGTGATGAGTTTTCAGGTCGCACATCAATACCGTTCATCGACGTATGGGGGGCCCACTTAGCAATAGGCCCGATAGTACCGGATGGCACAGGGTCATCTGGTTCATCATTTGGCCAGCCATAATCTGCTCCGGCTGTTAACAAATTTACCTCTTCAGGAGGATGGTCACCTTCCCAATCTCGTCCATTATCTGTGAATAGATATCCCATAGAATCGACCCAAACTCCGTCAAATGAATTTCTCACTCCTGAGGCCAAGATACCGTGATCGCCGGTTTGGCCATTAACCCACAACAATGCACCATTACGTGAATCATCTTCTAAGCAGATGTTGCAAGTCGAGCCTGAATGCCAAATTAACGTACCATTTGGCATCGCATTGATCCCATTTGTTTGGTGGTTACCAACTGGTACATCGTCAATTAGTACTACTTTTTCACCTACTTGCCAATCAGAAGAGATGTTGTACTTAGCTAACATTCCAGCCTCTGAGACAAATAGTACATCTCCGTCAAAATGAACATCGTGAGGGTTATTTAATCCATCAATAATTACCTGATAATCAAAATTATCTGAAATATTCATCAAGAGAATCCTATCTCCGTCTCGATCACAGATTAGCAATTCTTCTGAACTTACCCATTCTATACAAGTGGGGCCACCCAAACCTGAAGCAACCTTTTCGATTTCAAAACCATCGATGTTGACATTATTCAGTGGAGTGGTATATGGGTAGATTTGGCGGGCAAACAATAGTAGGACAATTATTCCTAAAATTGGTAAGATATGCCGCCACCAACGCATAATTAAACCTCACAAATTATTACTCAAAACGGAGAACGGTATTCTTTAACATCCTCAGCAATTCTCAACAATTGGTTGTACTTAGCAACCCTATCTGAACGTGCTGGAGCACCGGTTTTGATCTGTCCTGCTCGCGTACCTACCGCCAAATCAGCAATAGTAACATCTTCAGTTTCCCCGCTGCGATGTGAAATTACATTATTGAATCCATGAGATGTTGCCAAATCCATTGATTCGAGAGTCTCGGTAACAGTACCAACCTGGTTTACTTTCACTAACATAGCGTTTGCTGCTTTCAATTCGATGCCTTGGGACAAGCGCTCGGTTTGGGTAACAAACAAATCATCTCCGACAATTTGGACTCTGTGTCCTTCAGATTTGGTGAAGTTAGACCAGCCACGCCAATCATCCTCGGCAAATCCATCTTCAATAGATAAAATTGGATAGTCGTCAAGCCATCCAGCATAGATATCAGACAATTCGTCGCTGGAAATTTGTTTACCATCCATGTGGTATTTATCATTAGAGTAAAACTCCGTAGCTGCAACATCAAGTGCAATGCCCATATCTTCAGTTGAATAACCGGCGCTTTCTATTGCTCTAACCATATATTTCAGGCCCTCTTCATTAGCAGGAAGATTTGGCGCAAAACCGCCCTCATCACCAACTCCTCCAAGCAAACCATCGCTTTTGAGCTCTTTTTTCAGGGCGTGATAAGTTTCCACTCCTGCCCTAAGCCCTTCTTCAAAGGTATCAAATCCGTGCGGCATAACCATGAATTCTTGAACGTCAACGTTACTTGCTGCATGCGCGCCCCCATTGAGAATATTGAGCATTGGAACGGGCATAAGTCCGCCTGAAACACCACCGATATACTTCCACAATGGCAACTCATGAACTGCGGCTCCAGCATGTAAACAGGCCAGAGAAACACCAAGCATTGCATTGGCGCCAAGAGAGGATTTATTTGGTGTACCATCTAATTCAATCATTACCTCATCGATTATTTTTTGCTCATCTACTGGCAACCCAACCAACGCTTCTTCAATACGCTGAGTGATATTTTCTACTGCTTGGTTAACGCCCTTTCCTAGATACTTAGTAGAATCTCCATCACGCATTTCAAGTGCTTCATAGGCACCTGTTGAGGCACCTGAAGGAACTGCAGCCCGGCCAGTAAGTATGCCATCGACATAACAATCAACCTCCACAGTGGGATTACCCCGGCTATCGAGAATCATTCTGGCGTTTAATCCGGATATCTGGTTAGACATTGGTGAGCCTCATGTCACCGAGCCGAACTCGTCATTTGAATAAAGCGGATTTTTAAAAAAGGGTATTTTTTGGGTTGATTTTACTTATTTCGGACTAAACTTACTAAAAAAGTCCGAAAAGATGTAGTTTAGTAGCGTTAATATACCAATACTAGTACTGCTTGTCATGGCCCGAATAGCAGAAATTGACCGTGCGATACTTGCCCACCTGCGAACAAATGGTAGAATGTCGTGTGTTGAACTAGCCAAAGATATTGGCGCATCAGAAAAAACCATCCGTACACACATGAAGAAGATGGAAGAAAATGGGATTATTCGAGGTTACACAATTAGAGAAGGTGGAGTAGGCCTTACTGCACTTGTTAGAATCAAAGTACTGCCCGGTGCCGAAATTGGTTCATTTGCTTCTGAAGTAACTGGCTGGGATGGTATTGAAATAATTTATGAAGTATCTGGAGAGGCTGATCTAGTGGCCCTTGTTCACGTTGACGACACCATGGCGCTAAGAGCACTACTAGACAAGATGTGGATGGCTGCACCAAATGAAATTGGTTCAACTACAACAGAACTTGTGCTGGAACAGTACTGATTCAACAGCTAAAATATCATACCACTACATGGTTGTTGATTTTCTAGTTATGTCGGCCTTTTGCGACCGCATACAACAGATATGATGCTCAACATTATGAGTATCGGACTTTACAATCTACTGGGTGTACTGGTGGGGGTGAGGAAATATGGCGACAGAAATGTCGTCGATTTATCTGAATGGGGCAGACCATTTGCTCGAGTTATGGCTCGGTATCTAAAGGAAAAACCGGTATCGGTAATTCAAGTCACTAATCTCCACTTAGTTCTCACTATTTTCTGTGCTTGGCTGATTTTGCAAGGTGATCTGATCCTCGCATGTTCTTTGCTGATAATCAAGGGAGTTATCGATGCTGTTGACGGAGAATTAGCCAGAATTAGAGAACGCCCGTCGCATGTTGGGAGATACTGGGATACTGTCGCAGATACAATTGGATTGATCGCCGTAATGGGGGCCTTTGGTAGTGTTTTTGATTGGTCGACTTTGTTTACTTGTGCCATGATTTTGGCAACTTTATTCCAATATTCGTTATTTAATTACTATTCAGTATTGATGAGAGCGTTAGGTTCAGGCGATTCAACGAGCCGGGTTGATGAACGAATTAGGCCGGTAGCCCACCCTTGGGAAAAACAACGGAACGTCAATATTTTTCACTCACTATACCTTTTCTTTTTCAGTTGGCAAGACCAGGTCATCTCTATCTTGTATGGTAAGGGTTCTGAAAGTTTAACCTTTGAATTAACCGTTGCTTCTTCTCTAGGATTTGGCATGCAGTCATTGATTATCTTCGCCATGGCAGTTACTCAGAATCTAGATTATCTGCCAGAATTAGTACTAGGAGTAAACATGGTTATGATGGCTCTAGTTTTGTTACGCAGCAGGTTTTAAGTTACTTGTTGGCTAAAAAAAGTGGCAGACCACATTTGAAGTGGTAGAGGTGCTAGAGAGTACATGGTCGAACGAATCCAAGTACAGTCAAGCTCGCCATTTGAGATTTATCACATCCTAAATAGTTTAGAAAAAGTCGCGGAAATAACTGTTGAAGCAGAATTATTTCTGCCACCGGGTGAAGGCCCGTTTGGCTGTGTAATTGCTTTACATGGAAGTATGGGCTGGGCAGAGCATCATCAAGACCACATCAATGGCTGGCTTAAAGATGGACTAGCGGTTTGTAAAGTGAATTCATTCTCTTCCAGGTCGATTGATAATACGGTTGACGATCAACTCACTGTTACTCATGCGATGATGATTGTTGATGCTTTTAGAACTCGCGAGATGTTGGCACAGGACCCTAGAATTGGTAAAATTGGCGTGACCGGGTGGAGCCTTGGAGGAACTGTTGCGCTTTACTCAGCCTGGGCGCCAGTTATTGAAATATTAGGGAAGTCGTTTGACGCTCATCTGCCATTCTATCCAGCCGCTCATCTACGCCCTGAGATCAAAGATTGGTCTGACGCACCTATGTTGATTCTTCATGGAGATGCAGATGATTGGACGCCAATTCATTTTGTAGAGAGTTTGTTGCCTCAATTACCCAATACAACGCTGCAAGTGTATAGTGGAGCGCATCACTCATTTGACAGTCAGAAAAAATTTACCCTTCTGCCAAGGGCTGTTCATTTGAACAAAAGAACTGCTAGGATAGCCCAGAACGGATACATGTCAGGTGAATTATTCCTCGGGATAAGGTGGCCGTTGAACAAGCGTTGGCAGCGACGCTGGGTAATTCGTATTTTGCGCAATAGAGGCGCTCATGTCGAAGGAAACCCAACTGCTAGAAGCGATGCTCTTGTTAGAGCCAAAGAGTTCTTGACAAAGCAACTTAGCTAAGTCCGTCTCAAGATTGAGACGCAAAGACTGAGTGTTATAATCACTCAACTTTACGCACATTGACTGCGTTTGGCCCTTTAGGACCCTCACCGATTTCGAACTCAACGGTGTCTCCATCGTTGATTTCACCAGTCACTTCTGACTTGTGTACGAAGAGGTCGGAGCCCCCCTCTTGTTCGATAAAGCCGAAGCCTTTTGTTTGGTTAAACCATTTTACTGTACCTGTTTGCATTGTCCTGCGGTCAAAATTCTACTACTTAAATACATGATTTTTTCACTGGTGAAAAACACTAATTTGGCACATTAACTCAAAAGGGGAGCACTCTAAATCGCCAGGGATAACAAGAGTACCCTTTGGTTAACGTTGATTGAAATACCACTTGAGTGAGAGACCCGTTCACACATCAAAAGATTCATCGCAGACATAAGGTCGATCGTATTTTATTTCAAGCTTGATCTGGTTAAATTCTTCCAGCCATTCATCAGTAGGCTCAAGCCAGTCATTTCCATCTGCTACTAACTCAGGTTTCTCAATACCGCTAACCTGGTCAGCACAGTTTTGCCAATCTGGGTCATAAAATGTCATGCCCTTTTCGTGGATGTAAAGATGAACACAGATTACTGGGTCTGTTTCACACGCTTGATAATAATCGCCTCTATCCCTTAGATTTACCACAGGGGCATCGCGAATACAGAAGTCTCCAGATTCATCAATCTGTGAATCAGCATCACACATATCGCTAAATTTTTGGTAAAACCTAGTGACCTTGCCTTGCTCGAAAAGCAATCCATTGATTTCTTCTTCTCCATCAAAACTAGTAACCGAGTAATCCCAATGTATTTCGCCATAAAACTCTGGTTCTGCCACTTCTCTGGTAAGATAATCATAAACAAAATATCCTGAAGCACCAAGACCACCAATTATCAGTAACATAAGAATAGCCGGCAACGGTGATTTCCTTCTCTTAAATGAGCCTGAAATATAGTCGCCATCGTCTTCTTCATCATCATAAAAATCATCGTAATCATAATCAAAATTATCATTCTTCTTTTCAGGTTTAGAATTCTCAACGGTCTGACTCTGTTCTTCTTCCCACAGGTGATAGCCGTCATCTGCTGAATACCAATGACTGCCATCGTCCGCCTGGTACCAGTGCACTCCATATTCATCATTAGGCAACCAGTCACCCGGAGGTAAGTCTTCCCACCTAGACACATGGTTTTGCATAATAGTCGTAGGACATCTGCTACTTTAATGTTTAAATTTGGTTATTAATTTTTAACATTCTGCTCGCTAATTGCCGATAAATAGATTCTTATTATCTGACTTATACCGTGCAGATATGCAGTTCACTGTAGTATTTGATATCAAATATAATCTTGGAGATGGAAGTTTTAGCATTAGATACCATCCTGCACCTTACTGGTTGCACGGCGATAAAGGGATACCAAATAGTAAACTTTCATCAGGACCAACTTATACGAGAGGCTCTCTAAAGCCATTATTAGTACATGCAAAATTAAACGATGAGACATTAGATTCTAGAAAAGTGATAGTAATTATTCAGAAAGCAGGATATGGGGGTTCAGAATGTTTAAACAATTTAATTCAAGATTTAAGAGCAGAAAACTTTGATCCTATCACTATAGGTATGGATTGATTTAGTTAACAACCCTTCCAACACCCACGCGTGAGATGTATGTTGCAAGGGTAGCGTCTGTATCGACCGACTGAATCCCCTTTGTACTCCTCCATAATGTCTTGAGGGGTTTGGAAGAACCCTTGCGATTTAGTGGAAATGATATGTCGGTTGTCTGTATTAGCCCTTG
>QXXX01000065.1:0-1240 GCA_009887195.1 Candidatus Poseidoniales archaeon
GTTTGCCCCTACAAGATTGGCTTGTGATAGATCTGCGCTAGTGAAGTCTGTTTTGCCAAAGTCACGGAAACTTATATCCTGACTAGAAAAGTCAACCACTGACAAATCGATATCCATCATTTCTGAATACATTATTTGAAGAATTAAAATCTGCTCCATGTTTTCATCTATTTGCGATATATTGGACAAATTTTCCCAAGATAATCCGCCGCTAATATTTCGAAAACTTCTCTCTTCATAAGTCATAATTATGGTTTTACTTCTGTCATCTGATTCACTGATTAAAATATCGTCTAAATTAGAATCTTTACCTATTGAAGCGCCCGCTAAGTCTAGCGTATAGGCTGAATCTTCTCCAGCGGTAAAACCATTACCAGCATAGCGGTCAAAGGCTGCCGACAAATCCTCACCTGGAATTGATTGTTCATTCCAATTTAACACATCTGGTGATTGGTCTAAAATCACATATGTCTGTATTAAATCATTATCAGGACCACGTAATAACAGGCTAGGTATGGTAGTTATTGTAACGGTTTTGTCACCATCATAGAGCTCGTCAAAGATCGCCATAGCGGCGCTTTCATTGAGTGAATCCTCAAAGGTAATTTGGATATCTGAACCAACAGTTGCATCAACTGTTCTTTCATCGACTAAGGTACCAGTATAACCTTGCACTGCGGCAAGCGTTACGATGGACAAAGTCAGCAACATAATTACTGCAAGTCGGTTTACTGATTCTGCTGAGCCTGAACCCTTTAATCCGCGCTTAACGTCTTTGAGCAGTTTGGTTCGACCGAATATTAACTGCATAATTTGTGGCCCTTTGGCCCCAACTCTTCCAAGAATTAGTGCGCCACCAATCCAAAATAAGAATGGGCCAAATATTCCTAACAAGCCTTCAAAGAAGAAGTTTTGAACCAGTCCGTACTCACTGCCATTCATTTCCATCCAAGTATCGATTACCGAAATTAGTCCAATCAGGAAACAGGTCCAGTGTAGCCAGTATTTTGGTTCCGACTTTTCCAATGAGGCTTTTACTCCATCGTCAATCTCTAATTCAATGAAATTTTTAGCACGTTTTCGACCAAATAACAGTGCCAAACCAAGCGTGCTTAGTGCGGTAAACATGGTGGCCCCAAAGGACAGCGTTGGATCTATACTATAATCACCGGTCTTAAACTCCATAAAGCCCACTGCAGAGAGTACAATTTCCACTGTAAACATCGCAAGCAGATAGCCA
>QXXX01000065.1:1340-11184 GCA_009887195.1 Candidatus Poseidoniales archaeon
TCTTTTTCCATCAAAGTTCCTGCTTGATCATCAGATAATACCGTCCAAGTAGTAAATATTGGATTTGGCCCAAGTGTAGGATTGCCTAAATCCCATGGTTGATAGATTCCAAGCACGGTCATATTGGTGATTGTCATTGGCATCCTACAGTAGATTTTGCCGTTTTCAGAAGCAGAGGCAATACCTGGACAATTCTCGACTAAATCTACCCCACCCGAATCAAAGAATTCACTATCAATAACATAGACAAAGGTAATCTCGTCGAGTACATCCCCGACTTCAGCCCTTGCTTGAGATGCAATATTTGACGGTAAGATGACACCTCTTTGCTGAGTCATATTCTCTGGTGATGGCCATTCGCCCTGCCCCTGAATTATATTGGCACCAAACCGTTTGGCAAATTCTCCATCAAAAGCTTCTGGGCCCATAAGACGTATTGATCGATAATCAGAAATTGGTGGACCGTCCTCACGTAATTCAGGATATTTCCAGGTCGTATTGAGCCAATATGGATTATCACTATCGGTTATTGAACGCATCTCTAGTGGTTGAGCAAATAAGAAATCCTCGTTGAAAAATCCGCCGCTATGAATTCCCTGGCGGCCGAAAATCACCGTACAGTCGGCTAATTCAGAGCTGTATTCCAGCATCAATTCAGAACATACATCCTGCATCACACTGGTATTATTTGTCCAACCCGAAGTATCTGGCGCTGGCGCTTTCTTGAATTCTACTTTAGCATCTATAGGCTCACCGTCAAGCGACTCATCGAAGAAAATTTGTGATAACCCAATTCCGTATGACAATACTGTGGTTATGACAAGTGATGCTAAAAATACCCCTGCCACGACAGCCAAGCCTCTTTCTCGACCTCGCCATGCACTTTGTGAGGCTAAACGTATGTTTTCTGGAGCATCACGAATGCGTCTGCGCCATCTTTCAATCCTACCCACTTTAGGAACTACATAGGCTGCGAATGGGTCGAGGTTATCTTCCTCTTCACTCATTCTTCTTCACCATCCAAATCGTCAAGACCCCATGCTGTACGGATGTCAGAGGCTTCGGTTGTTCCGTCCTTCAGCAACAACATACGGTCAGCGTTTAATGCCAGTTCTGGGTCGTGGGTGACCATTAAAATTGAAATTGGGTCATCCTCATCATGACACAGATCTTTGAATAATTGCAATACTTCTTTGCCACTAGCAATATCTAAATTTCCAGTAGGTTCATCGGCTAATAATAACGGACGATTACCAGCAATTGCTCTAGCTATTGCTACTCTTTGTTGCTGACCACCGGATAACTGGTCTGGAATATGATGCATTCTGTCGCTTAAGCCGACTTTGGTTAGTGCCTCGATTGCTCTTTCTTCCGATTGTGAAGCACTGACACCTGACAGCTCTAACGCCATAGCAACGTTGTCTAGCGCAGTTAAATTGTTTAACAAATGAAAGTCTTGAAAAATCCAGCCGACTAATTCTCTGCGCACATCGACAACACTCGAAGGGCCTTTTAGACCATATTTGCGGTCATTGAGATTAATTTCTCCGCCGTCACCTGGCAACAATCCGCCGATAATGTTCAAGAGTGTTGATTTGCCGCAGCCCGATGGACCCATTAGAGCAACTAATTCGCCACGTTTTAACTCTAAATCGACACCTTTCAAAACTTTTAGTTTACTACTTCCAAAGCCGAAAGATTTGGTTAGACCTTTTACTTCTAACATGCACAATCTACCTTGGCTTTTGCATCAAGTCTTGGTATTTATAACAGTGTTAGGTATTCCCACTCGCTAACTTGTTTTGGAACTTATCGTAACTCTTCTTCATTCGATGGTGAAAAAGTGGCGGGATTAACGCAGTCCAAAACATCACATAATAGCCATTTGGCAGTTGTGGAGCGTCGTCATGAACTGCTAGCTTTTGGTATGGCGTGCTAGACCTCAAATGGTGCGATGGATGAAGCGGCAGTTCTAGAAGAGTCCAGCGCGACCACCGATTACGGCTTTCCCATGCGTGACCGGCGTTTGCTCGTTCATCATCACCACGAACTAATCCGTGATGCTGTAGATAATTGACAAATTCAAGTAAAAATATGGCTACTATGGCTTGAAGTAAAAACACACCAAGTAGTACCGGTGATATGATGAACAACGTCACCAGTAAGGTCAACTGAACTAACATAGAATATCTAAAATCCTTCGGCTTAGCCCGATATGCTCCCATTAATTGCAATGGAATTGTTCTGATAAAATGGACGTAGACATTTCTTTTCCACGGAGAAGAGGTAGGGTCTATTGGTTTGGCCCAGTGTTTGTGATGAGTATGATTATGTTCGACGGTAAAATGAAGGTATAACACACACATTAAGTCTAATCTAGACAACCACCAACTACGCGATCTAGGCCTTCTGTGACCTAGTTCATGAGCGGTTATTATGCCCGACGCACCTGATGATAGACCTACAGAAACAGCAGCCAGCCAAATAAACGAATTATAATCAAAATATGCTTGATAAAGCAATGTGGCGATAACCACGGGAACTAGTATTCCGTGCGTGTGAACAATAAAATCAAACGCCCGAGATTCTTCTAGCGAATCAGCTTTGGAACTATCACCTAGCAGTAGATCTAGAATTGGATATACCACTAGTGCCAGGACTAGAGTTGACGCAGTCCACCAACCACCAGCCAGTATTCCGATGATGGTAACTAGGGGAGTGAACAACCCCAAAGTCTGGACAAGCCACCTTACCATGATGGGCTATCGACCCGTCAGTTATTGAGGTTAGCATTCTCAAGCTTTGTTTCGCCGAGAAAATATCCTCTTAATCCAAGAAGGAGAAAATTCAATCCCGTTTCTGTATACTTGTTGTTCAATTGCGTTCTCTACATACTTTTCTAAATAATCATCCATTACTTACCACCTCTGATACTATGGGACCCTCTTATATCGGCTCCAAATCTAAAATCTGCCATCGCATTAACGATCATTTGTTTCCAATTAAAGAAGATACCACTACGGTAATCTTGCTTAGTTATTACTTGCTCAACATAGGTTTCTAACTCTCGGTCCATTTCCTTCCCTCTTACACTTTACTTTATGCACCTAGAGTATATTAAGCAGCGGTAACAATGCCAACACAAGGGTGCAATAATAAAAGTAGGTGTTTTTTACGACATCTACGCAGGAGCCTTATTTAGTCGCTTTTGGCAAACTCAAGGCCCTTGACATGATTATGGCAAAGATGAGTTTCTTTGATAACCACGATGGCTGACGACCGGTTATCCCAGCCTAACCCGAAACCGCAAGGAACCGAGGCAGACGGCTTAGGAGTGTGTTCACGTGGGCATGGATTTAGCATTGAAAGCAAAGTTACAGAAGCAGCGATATCATATCGTGGGTGAACACGGTGGGGTGAAAATATGCCACTGGACAAAAGAATCATTACTACGTGACCGACAATGCTACAAAGGGAAATTTTACGGTATTGCTAGTCATAACTGTATGCAAACTTCACCAGTAGTAGACCAATGCAATTTAGCTTGTACTTATTGCTGGAGAGAGCCTCATATGGATACTCTAGAGTTAACCGACCAAGACCCGCTTGAACTTCTCTACGAATCGGTTAGAGCACAAAGGAGGTTACTCTCTGGTTTTGGTGGCAATCCAAAAGTACCAAGAGAAAAATGGCTTGATGCACAAAATCCTAAGCACGTGGCTATTTCACTAAACGGCGAGCCGACACTTTACACTAGGCTTGGCGAATATATCGATCTGTGCCATAAGCATGGTATGACTACTATGCTGGTGACCAATGGAACATTTCCCAAAGTTCTAGAACGACTGGACCCACTACCAACTCAATTATATGTTTCAGTTGATGCACCTAATAAGAAAGTGTTCAATGAAGTGTGTAAACCAAAATGGAATAAACGCTCTTGGGAACAATTTGAGAAAACTATCGATTTAATGCCATCTCTAGATACTAGGATAGTCTCTCGCCACACACTGATGAAGGGAATCAACATGAGTGACCAACACATTCGAGAGTTTGCAGCATTAGATAATCGAGCAGACCCGGATTTTATTGAAAACAAAGGCTACGTTTTTGTTGGTAATAGCAGGGAAAACCTCAGTGCAGAAAATATGCCAAGCCATGAAGATATTATGGACTTCTCAGCTAAAATCGCCCCCCTAACTGGAAGGAAAATATTGTCTGATTCTAAGCCAAGTAGGGTTGCGTTAGTCGGTCAAGAAATCACTCCAATACCAATACCAGAAGCAACTATGTTTTTCCCAGATGACCTAGGAATTGCGCCTTCAGTAAAGCATCTACCAATTATTCAGTAATTGGGAAAGTAACTGGTGCATCACCGGTAAACCATTGTGGATATTTCTTCATACATATCTTGAATTCTTGACTAGACAAATTATCTGCTAACCATTGGCCTAAATTGTCCCATTGTTGCTTGTCAAACCACTCTCTGTCGTGATTAGCGAATTGACGAACAAATGGGAATAATGCGTCATTTAATTCAATTGGCAGTGTTTCGAGTAAAAGAAGGTCGAGGTCATCTAAGTATTTTTTAGCCAAGTCTCTTTGTTCTAATGCGTCAACATCGTCGTAACGATTAGGATATTTATAGCGGTCAAGATGAAACTTGAATTCATGGTCATTGCGATTGATCCAATGGCTGTCAAGGTCAGTTAACGTCCAGTTTGCAACGTATTGCATTATCTCTAAACTCTCTTCGATAACCTTGCCATTCGAGAGTAACATAACTGGAACTGTGCCTTTTGGTGAAATTTCCATCATATGTTCTGGCCGGTCTCTAAGAACAACTTCTCGATGCTCACAAACAAGTCCTGCTCGTACAATTGACATTCTAGCCCGCATTGCATATGGGCAACGGCGAAAACTGTAGAGAATTGGTTTTATTTGGTCGGCCATTTATGTGACCTCCATATGGTTCTCAATTATTATTGTAAGTCGGTCTTCGCCCTTCAATTAGCGCAGATAAGCCTTCAAGTGCATCTCTAGTGGAAAATATATCAGTTAATTTAGATAATTCTGAATCTAGTCCTTCACTTAGTGAGGTATTGCTGGTAATATCAATCAACTCACTTGCCATTGACAGAGCGATTGGTGCAGTATACTTTAGATTCTTTAACTGCCTTGAAATGGTTTTCTCTGCTCCATCATAACCTGCTGGACAGCCGCCTGAAAGTAATACTGAGAGGTTGTCATCACTGTAAAAGTCCATGGCGAATTTAACTACTGGGCTTGCATCATTTCTCGGTTTACCCGGGTATTTGTTGGCTGGCTTACCAGATGTTGAGCATTGTGTTACCGCTGCATCAACTTCGGATAAATCAACTAAATGGGTCAGCAATCCAATATCATAAGCAATTTGTGAATTCATGAAATTACCACCAAGTACTGCCCATCTTGCTAGCGGGATACCAGATATTCGCGCTGGTCTTTGGGAGCCACCAAGACCTGGATAAATACCAATTGAGGTTTCAGGGAATCTAAATTGAGTTCTTCTAGTGCCGATTCGATAATCACAGCATAAAGCAAGTTCAAGTCCACCGCCAAGAGCAAGTCCTGTGGTTAGTGCGACCGTAGTTTTGCTGGAATTTTCAATCGCATTGAGCACTTCATGGCCATTACTGGTAAATTCTACAATATCCCCAATCGAATTAGATCTAATCTTGTCGACAAAGAATTTGACATCTGCTCCTGCAACAAAGGCTTTTCCTGCACCGTCTAACACCATAGTGTGGACTGTTGTGTTAGCATTAACTGCATTAACTGCTTGACCAAGTTGCTTGATAACAGTTTCATTTAGTGCATTCATTGCTTCTGGACGATTGATGGTGATTATGGCTACTCCATCGGTTATCGATGTGTCGACATAACTGAAATCCCATGGAATGTTACTACTTGCTTGTTTAGCGAAGAATTCTGCGACCTGCCAAGTAGATTTCCCGGCACCGTCTAGACATAACTTTTGATAGTCAACAGCCATTTCATGAGATTGTTGTATACCTATTTTATTCATCATTTCGAAGGGCCCTTTAGCCCAACGTAGGCCCACTTTAGCGCCTCTGTCCACATCTTCCATCGAACAAACACCTTCATCAACAATTTGTGCTGCCACACCAAATACTACGCCAAATAATCTCCTCGACACTATTTGGTATTGCTCTTCTGAGTAATCTGTTGCCTCGCTAATCTCCCACATATTGTTGGCACCGACTAATTCTCGTAGGTTTGCCGCACCATCATATCGTGGAACTGCTAATTGTTCTGCCAAGTAATCTGTGGAGTGAAGAGCAATTGGTGGGCCTGTTAAATTCATTAGACCAAATGGTCCAAGTCCGATGCGGAAGGCCTTACCAGCAATTGCATCAATTTGAGCCGCATTAGCAACACCTTCTTGCTCTAATAGACATGCTTCATTAAGCCATGGAACAAAGAAACGGTTGACAACAAAACCAGGCCTGTCGCCACAAACGATTACCACTTTACCAAGCATCTTGCAATATTGTACGACTCTATCAATGGTATCTTGACTGGTAGTTTTTGCTGGAATAACTTCCACCAAACGATTTTTTGCTGGATGATAAAAGAAATGCAGGCCAACAAACTTTTCCGGTCTGCCGGTAGCTTTTGCTAATTCATTTACTGATAGTGAAGATGTGTTAGAGGCAAGGATAGTATGGTCCCCGCACGCTTGGTCAAGGGTCTGGAAAACGGCTGTTTTGATATCAAAGTCTTCGAATACCGCTTCGATTACCAAATCTGTATCCTCAGCAGTATTTTCTACTCCAATAACTCCGGTTATGCGGTTGGTTATTTCATCAACTTGGGATTGGTTGAAAATTCTTCTTTCGACCGCCTCACTGAGAAAATCCTTGATTATTCCTTGCCCGCGGTCAACCCATTGTTGCTCTCGGTCGACCATTTGAACATCAAATTCTTCTTGGGCAGACTTTTGGGCAATTCCTGAACCCATATTGCCGGCTCCCACAATAGCTACACGCTGAATAGGCTGCATATTGTTGGCGAATCTTAAGATGTTCATGAACAATGCGTATCGGTGTCACAGTGATGTGCAACCATTTATATCCACGACAACTCAGCAAAATTTATGCAAATTAATAGGAAATTCATCAGAATTTGTGTCATTATTTTTGGAATTTTAGTCTTGGCATCATATGTCTATGGCCTATCTAGAGTGGAAGATAAAATGGCGTTATGGGGTGGAATTCCTGATAGTTGGCTGAAATTCATTGTCCCATTTATGTTTATCGCGGCGATTGGTTGGCTAATTTATTGGTGGACCATTCTTTACCGCGTTGATGCTTCGGTAATGGACCAATTGCGCTGGCCGTGGCAAGATTCCAGTGACGGAAACGGAGCAAACCGATTATTCCTCGCTTATTGTTTATTCATGATTCCTTCAATGCTATGGCTTGAAAGCACATTATTTCACATTAACAATGATTATTCTTGGACTCCAATATTGGTAATTGGTATTCTCACCTTAGCATCAATTGGTAACATATTGTTTGGCCTATTAGCGTATTCAGCCTATAGGGACGGTTTAGACGGGGCCAATTTGATGCTTGTTGGAGCATTTATGTTGAGCATACAAGTCGTGATATTTGATGGAATTGTCTGGAATGTTAAATTCCCTTGGTAGTGTTACACTAAGGAATCATAAGCGTCTGCTAAGCGTTTACAGAACACCTTGTTATCATACTTCATAGCATGCTTGAGTAAACTTGCTTCTGGAGGTTTTTGCTCTTGACTGCCAGCTATTGCTTGCCAGTCTGCATGTAGATTGGTAATTGCTTGACTCCATGCCTTAGCATCATCAGCAGGTATGCAAGTATTGTCTGGCATTAATTCGTTATGAGAAGGCAGATCTGCACAGATTACTTTCATTCCTGCTGCCATAGATTCTATTGGTGGATAGCCAAAGCCTTCACTGACAGACGGGAATAGTAACGCTTCACACCTCATTCTAAGGGTCATCAAATACTCATCTGATACCGATGAACCATGCTGAGTCCAATTGTCAATGCCGTTTTGTTTAGCAATCTCCATTATTGGAGGCAGACCTGAGTTACTTGCACCATTGCCAACGTGATGAATGTGTATCTGTTGTTTGACATTGTCGGGTAAATTACCTATTACTTGGCAGAGAAATTTCATTCGCTTTCTTGGGTCGTTACTACCAACAATCAGCAAATTGCACGCAGCTGGCATGGCAATATCCTCTAGTTGCTGATTATCTGGGTGATACTTAGCAACATCAATCCCCATTGGAATACAGACAGAAGGAACCTTGGAAAACTTATCCTTTGATGCTTGGTGAGTATGCCTTGAGTTACACATTAGGAAATCCGCTTTCGAGAGGCCATGTTGCAGTTTTTTCAAATCCTTGCGACGCAACAAGCCTGGTTTAGTATCGCCAACTTCGATACTATCATCACCAATTTGGAGGTGCTCGGGGAACAAATGAAACAAATCATGGACCGTTATTGTCACTGGCACTCCACAGTTACTTGGAACAAGGTGAGATTGCTCTTGGTCGGTAATATGGACAAGATCACATTTTCCTTGGGCAACAAGTTGCTTAGCAAATTTTGCCACCCTTCTTGGGTGGGAAATCCAGCGATTCCATAAGCGGGAAAATGGGTTACTAATTTTGCTCAAAGAGTATTCGCACTGCCCGGCAAGTTCCCAGCCTTCGATTTGCCCTGAATTCAACATATCAACTAAGTTATGATGCGCTGCTCCAAGCCCAGTGTTACTACCAAGCGAGCCGCCTCTAACTAGGAGAACTCGCTTGGCCATAGCCACACCAGCAGGCCTCATCTTTTCAAAGATGAGTTTCACTGAGCGATTATTCACTCTGATGTTGCTTCTTCAGTAGCCTCTTCTGTGGCTTCTGTTGAGTAATCCTTAGCATCTTCTTCTTCGTTACCAAGAGCAATGACTCCAAGTACCAAACAAGTTAGTGCACCAAGATATAGCAGTAGAGCAATGTAATCTGTTGGAACATCGAAGTTTGTCCAGTAGGACAGAGCTTTTTGGTTAGTTACAATTGAACTCTCCATATCTTCTGCATCATCATCAGCGATTTCAGATGATTGAACAATTTGGAATTTTGGTTGTAGATCAGACATTTGTGGTGCTGTTGCTCTATCATATTGGCCTCTCGTGTCAAGGTAGAAAGTAGAAGTTGAATCTCCAGCAATAATTAGTCCAGATAGTTCCTCTGCTTGCATGTTGATTTCAGTACCGAAATAAATTGGTAGAGCCGGAGTCATTGCATCAACCAAAGTGAATGATTTGATCAACTTAGCAGTAATTGGCCTGGTTGTTGGGTCCACACTTGCAGTACAGGTATCGACTGGGATATTCTTGACTTCACTGGTTCCTTTACAGGTAACTTCGGTAATCGCATAGCCACCAGCATCAACTTTGTCACCATCACCGGTTAGGAATCCACCTGTGGTTTCATCCAGTGTCTCAACGCCAACTAGGCCAAAGGTAGCCATCATCATGTTAGTGTTGTGCCATGACAATTCGTTTGAGCCGTCTTCAAGCAGCGTCTCACCCTTGTCGCAGTCAGAGTTGTGGCCAGTACAGATTGTGTAGGTTGTCGCAGGTCCAGTTGATACGCCACCAGAGCCGTAGTAGGTTTGGTTGGTTTCGAGTTTTGTCCATCCTGCATCAGGAGCGGTTGGGTCAGCAGCCACCATTTGGCTAACTGGGTCAAACCAGCCAAATAGCCACTGGTTAACTGTTTGTGTCTTGTATG
>QXXX01000066.1:0-1500 GCA_009887195.1 Candidatus Poseidoniales archaeon
ATTGAAGGTTGAAGGTTAATATTGGGATTGTTAGGTGAATTGAAAAGTGCATCTACCCCAGTTTGACCTGGAAGCACCTCTAGCATTAAGTCCAAGGGTTCTTTGTTTCTCATTGAGTCTTGGGTAGCACTAGTTATGTTCCAGGTATAATCTCCAGACCCTGTGATGATTTGCTCATTCAACAAATTACTTCTGTCAAGAGAACCACTTACACCACTTCCACTCCACGGGTTGTTGGAGGAATACTCAGTCCATGTCACTTGGCGTTCATTCCAATCATGGTTTATCACTTGCCAAACCCCAATTACCGCATAACCATCCGGTAGCAAGTAGTTTCTAAGGTCTAAACCCAACAAACTGTTCGATTTACCTTGAGTTAAGGAAGCAACTGATAGGTATGGATAACCATATGAATTAGTTGTGGGAGAACTACTACTGATAGTAGAAAAGGAGAAGTCGGGAATGCCGACTAAGCCTGGTTCCAAACTGTTGTAAATGACAATTTTATGGTGATTCCCCCCTAACCAAGTAGAGGTTGCTGCACTGATTATGAAGTAAGTTTCGTTCCATTCACTCTGCAGACCGTTATTGTCAATATTTTTTACCCTCCAATAGTACTTTTTTCCTGTGCTTAGTGAATCAGTTAAACTTGTTAACCAATTACTTGTATTTGATGCCTGAGAAGCATCCCGAGAATCAAACTCTGAAATTATGCCCCGGAAGTATTCATCGTTTGATAATTGAAATAATGAATTTTGGGCAGTGTTATCTACAGATTTCCATTGGAGGTTTGGCGTTAGATTTCCTGAAAGATTGCCGTTGTCATTATCCCAAACTGGCTCACCGTTAACGGGAGAAATTAACTGTGGTTTAAGTGACGTTGAATTAGGCGACCAAGAATAAGTAAGTTTGAATCTGGGTGTGGATAGTTGGCCATTTGATGTTTGATAATTTGATGATGCAAAACTGACCGATTCTATTTGGCTCGACAATTGTCCACCAGGTATGTGACCTGTTATAACATATTGAAGCCCACTCGATTGATTACTACCAATCATTTGTTGAATTGAATCTGCGATATCGAAAGAAAAATTATCCTCTAAGGCATTGGAAACAATGTCAGATTGTTGGGAAGACTGTATACCATTCAAGCCGCCATTAGACCATGATTGTCCAATAGAGCCATAATTCCAAGTGATCTCATCTTCATCCCAAGCGTCGCTAAGAGAACGATGAATTGAAAGAACCGGGGATTGAGCCGTGTAGGCATCTCTTTCTAAAGCAATACTTGCTTCAATAATTGTTGCATTATTCGATAAGCCCAACAGATGTGTGTTAATTCTTAGGTGAACGAACGATTGCTGAGCCTGTGAAGTGGAAATGGATAATGAAGTTGAGTCACCATAATTCTGAGTCGGGTTCGAGGAATCAACAAAAGTATCTTCAATTAGTTCAAAGTCGAATAAATTGAAATCATTGTTTCCAAGTTCGATAGTTGCT
>QXXX01000066.1:1510-5117 GCA_009887195.1 Candidatus Poseidoniales archaeon
TCTAGAGTAAAATCATCATTAGTCAACGATAAAGTCGCAGTACCATCATTATTATTGGTTATTGAATATGATGGCAACAGGAAATTACCTGCGGACCAATCAGACAACTTAGAGGTAGAATCCAAAGAGCGATATCTGTAATTGATAATTGAACCTAGAGGAAAAGCTTCAGATGTGGGGATGGTATAATCACCGGATGCGCCGGTAGATGAGAATCCACTACTCATAGTGGAGTAAATCCAGTTCAAGTCCGTAATATCTCTAAAATCTGATGAATTAGAAAATTGGAATTCAACTCCACTGCCAACTAATTGTTCATAACTTATGTTAGGATTCACATCTGCAACAGAAATAAATGAATCTGTCATCAATGGCATGCCATCTTGGGCAAAGTTTGTGTCTACTGAACCTCCATCGCCATGAACCCCTGACGTGTGAGTTATGCTCAAAACAGGATGGTAAGCGGAGGTAGCATTACTTTGCTTAGCACAATTAACAAGCCCTCCGATTCCCGAAACGAGGATATCAAATTTGGTCCTACTTAGGTCTAGACTGTTTTGTGCTAACTTTGTCACATTGAAGGTATATTCGTAGGTTGACCCAGATATTAGCTGAGATTGTGAAGGCGTCTCCCATGCAGTCCGGTCATTCTGTCCGTTTACTCCTGCCAGTTGCCAAGAAATATCATCGGCGATTTCATCCCATGACACTTCAGATGGAGCAATGTTGGAAACAATTGTTGCTGGGTATAATTTTGGAATAACGCCGATATTATCTTGATAAATAACGTCGCATGTTATCATTAATTCAGCACTTTCAATCATATCTGTTTGGCTATTGAAACTATTAGAAAAACGATACACTGACCTATCTTCATTACCAAGGCTATCCACTCCGACAGAATTGTGGGTTGATGAAAGGAAATTGGTTGAACTGAATTGGGAAGAAATGTAAGTTTCTGCTATTATTGTAGATTGAGTAACAGTAAAATTTGGTCTATCCTCATCAACGATTTGGTATTCGTTTTCGGCAACGAGTAATTCTGCAAAAATGAACATAAATACAAGTAAAATCGCAGTTACGGCTCGACGTTTTTCGTTCGCGTAAAGCATGGGACTCATCCTACTCACATCGTCACCTTTTACTGTCTTTTCGCTTGGATGGGTTGAATAAGCCAGAAATGGACAAGAATGAAATCAACTTTTTAGCGGATTGGAACAAAAATGTTGAAGGGCGTTCGGCAACTTCATCAACATATGAGCGAGTTATGGGTTGAGAAACACAGACCTCGTTCAGTCAGTGAAATTCGGGGCCAACCAGCGGTAGTTCAAAGACTAGCAATTTATGCTGAGCAAAAACAATTTCCACACTTGCTGTTTGCTGGACCCCCTGGAACTGGCAAAACAACTGCTGCAATGGCATTGACTAAGGATGTGTTTGGCGAGCAGTACCGAGAAAATCTGCTGGAAATGAACGCAAGTGATGAAAGAAAGTTGGAGAGTATAAGAACCAAAGTAAAGCAATTTGCTAGAACAAGCCCATTTGGTGGCGCGGCATTCAAAATTATTTTCCTGGATGAAGCAGATGCCTTGACCAATGATGCTCAAGGGGCACTGAGAAGAATTATGGAACAATATGCAGAAACATGTAGATTCATTCTGTCTTGCAATTATTCTTCGAAAATTATTGAGCCGATCCAATCTAGGTGTGCGGTGTTTAGATTTAGACCATTAGCAGACTCTGACGTAAGTCAGCAAGTACATCACGTAGCAAAAATCGAAGAAATTATTCTTGATGATGATGCCGCTGAAGCCCTCACTAGGATTTCTAGGGGTGATTTGCGAAAAGCCCTAACTGCTTTACAAGTCTCAGCCGCACTTAGCACAACGGTAACTAGAGAACTGGTCTATGAGACATCGGCAACAGCACCTCCTGAAAGCCTCCATCAATACCTTATGGCATGCCGTGACGATGGTTTTCATTCGGCACGTAGAAGATTGCGCGAGGTGTTAGACAAATACGGACTTGCTGGAACTGACTTTGTTAATCAATTACACAGAGAGTTATATTCGGCTGACTTCCTCAGTGAGGAATCAAAATTAGATTTGACTGAATGGATGGCTGAAGTGGATTATCGATTGGTCGAGGGTGGCGGTGAGCAAATACAACTTGATGCTTTGACTGCAAGATTAGTAACTCATCTAAACCCATAATCACTTTCACTTTCACTATAGGTGTTATCAAAAACGACTAGTATGGAAGCCCGGTAATACAAACGATGGGAATTCAAACTGTACTAAACATTCTTTGCTGGACGCCATTGGCAAAGCCAATCAGAGCAATTAGACTAATCAAGATAAATCGAGTTGCGAGGGAAAAATATGACCTCAAGAAAATTGACCGCTTAATCAATAAAATTATGATGCAGCACGGGGATTTACTGTCCTGACTCTGTTTGTTCAACCGCTTCTACAACTACTAGTTTCCAATTGTAGACCCGCTCATTTTCCCAAGGATCTCCATCTTCAGTTATGGTCACCATAATGTCATGAGTTCCTACCGCCAAATCATTGCCGATGTTGATTGCAAAGGGTTGATCCTTAGAGTGTGGCACTAAATTAGGTGCTGAAGAGTTATCTGTTTTTGTCCCATTGGCAATTCGGTCAGAATTGTTTGCCCAAAACTCGTCGTCACTTACCAAATCTTGAGTAATAGATTGGTGCGTAAGTTCTACAGTCACTTCTGCACCATCAGAATTAACATTGTCAGCCAAGGCAAATAACAACCATATATCCCCTTCAAGTCTTCCATCATTACTTACAATCCATTCAATTTCCCCGTCTTTACTAGAGTCTTCATTAAACATCAAAACTTCACCGTCATCTGTGGCAATCGCCCAATGACTGGCTAATTTGGGAGCCACAATATCCCCCATCGGAGGATTGACTAACAAAAATGACATTGCTAAGAAAGTAAAAGTGTGGAGAAAGCCAGCTTTGAACCAAGTACCTTTACCATAAAATTCTTGGAAATCCTTTGGCATTACCATTCGGTGAATTTGTGGTATCAAGATTATTGCACTAAGAGGCATTAAGTAGAGAATATCAGATTTTTCAGGAGTTGTATTTGGCATCAAAACGTAGCGCATCATTACCGAAACGGTAACTGAAAATGCGATAACCAACCACATCGATGCGGTGTCTGCTTTCTCTTTGCTGACGTGCTTTACTGGGTCAAATGGTTCTAGGCCAAGGCTTGCCCCGCTTCTTCTGACCTTTCTTTCCTCACTAGCAGCTCCAGAACGCTGTTTGCGCTCAGCAGAAGCCGCAGCCATCGCAGTTTGGAGGTCGACCATGGTTGCTCGGAAGGCTGAGAGTGCATGAATGCTACGGCTGGGAAATTTGACTAACATGGAATAATATTGATTTGTCTGAGCCGCATTATTCAAAGAGTCCAGCCGTCACGACAGCCCAAGCCGGGGTGGCGCAGTTGGTAGCGCGTCGGACTCATAGGGCAGCCTACAAGGCATTCGTATGACGTGCAACCCTTGCGGTGTCTGAGACATCCGAAGGTCGCGGGTTCAAGCCCCGCTCCCGGCACCAAAACT
>QXXX01000067.1:0-25981 GCA_009887195.1 Candidatus Poseidoniales archaeon
GCCACAGCCCGGGAAATCACATACTGCGGGTGCGGACATAAACCAACCTAGAGTTATCTCCACTTTAACCATCGCATTTTACAATTAGATTGAAGGTGATTATTCCTCTTTAGGCTCGATTACTACCAATGGCACGTTTGCTTCAATAGATTGCCCTTCTTCGCAATTGACAGAAATTACCTTGCCATTGACAGGTGCTTGAATTTCATTTTGCATTTTCATCGCTTCTAGGATTAATATAACTTGTCCTTCTGTTACTTCTTGACCTTCAGAAACCTCAATTGTGACAATCTTTCCAGGAATATTGGCTGATACGGTGCCAGATTTCTTTTTCTTGCCACCACCTGCACGTCGTTTCTTGACCACAGGACCAGAATCTGGAATTTCGATTGCAAAAGTTCGGTCTTCTACAGTAGCCAGCCATTTGCCGTTTTCAACTTCAACAACAACTTCAAATTCTTGTCCATCAACGATTACTTTCCTTTTTTCAGTCATCTAATCATCTCCATGGTGACCTGCTAGATCGATTATTCATCAATGAACTTAAGCCCATATTCATTCTAATATGGTCCTGTGACCAAGCATTACCAGCATTTCTACCGATATTTGCTCCATCATCTCCTTGTGAGTCAATAATGGATAGAACAGCACTTATTGCCGCGATTCTAAGTATTGCTTCATCAGTCATATTAATGCCTCACAGCGGAATATTTCCATGTTTTCTGGCCGGTCTCAATTCCTCTTTATCAAGTAGCATTTCTAGCGCTCTGGCTAACTTTGAACGAGTTTGATTTGGTTCTATTACATCATCTATGTAACCAAGTGCAGCTGCTTTGTATGGATTAGCAAACTTATCATTAAAGTCTTCAGTTAAACGCACACGCTCTTGTTCACTGTTACGAGCACTCTTCAATCTCCTTCGGTGAATAATCTCAACTGCACCATCTGCTCCCATAACAGCAAGTTCGGCTGAAGGCCATGCTACGTTGTAATCTCCTCGAATGTGTTTTGATGACATAACGTCGTAAGCGCCACCATAGGCCTTCCTCATAATAACGGTTAATTTTGGAACCGTTGCTTCAGCAAATGCATACAGTAATTTTGCACCATGTCTGATAATTCCACCCCACTCTTGATTGGTTCCAGGGAGGAATCCAGGTACGTCTTCAAAAGTGATTATCGGTACGTTAAAGGCATCACAAAACCGCACGAATCTAGCAGCCTTATCACTTGCGTCAATATCTAAACACCCGGCAAGAATTTTTGGTTGATTGGCGACAACACCAACTGTCTGTCCGCTTAGGTGGCCAAATCCGATGACGATATTTTGGGCCCAATCAGCTTGCACCTCAAGGAAACCATGGTCGTCTAATACTTCAGATATGACATCAACAACATCGTATGGTTTGTTGGATTCCTCTGGAATTATAACATCGAGTTTGTCACAACTTCGACTAATTGGGTCTGAGGTTTTCTTAACAGGTGGTTTTTCCATGTTATTTGCCGGTAATAAGTCGCATAGGTCTCTTGCTAGTTGAATGGCTGCTTCGTCATCCTCAGCAGTGAAATGGGATACTCCAGATCTACTTCCGTGAGTCATAGCCCCACCTAGTTCCTCAAATGAAACAACTTCATTAGTTACCGTTTTGATTACTTCAGGTCCGGTGATAAACATATGAGCAGTTTGGTCGACCATAATGACAAAATCAGTAATTGCAGGAGAGTATACCGCTCCACCAGCGCAAGGCCCCATTATGACAGAAATTTGGGGGACAACTCCGGATGCTCTGACATTACGGAAGAAAATTTCAGCATAACTGCCTAGTGACGCTACACCTTCTTGGATTCTAGCGCCACCAGAATCATTCAAGCCTATGACAGGTTTTCCTGTCTTAAGTGCCATGTCTAGCACTTTGCAAATTTTGAGCCCGTGCATTTCTCCAAGAGAGCCACCATAAACGGTGAAATCCTGGGCAAAAGCGAATACTTCTCGGCCGTTTATCATGCCATGTCCGGTAACTACTCCGTCACCAGGAATGACATTTTTGTCCATGTCAAAGTCTCGGCATCGATGTTCAACCAATGCGTCCATCTCTTGAAAACTACCGTCATCAAGTAGAATTTCTATGCGCTCTCGGGCAGTTAATTTGCCGCGATTGTGCTGTGCATCAACTCTTGCTTGACCGCCACCTGCTTCACTTTGCGCCTTCCTATTGCGCAGGTCTCGCAGTCTTTCTTCAGTCGTAGGCATTGGTGTCACCTAGTGAGTGTATCGAAAGGCCGCCTTTATTGCTTACCGTGTTTTTGGGGTGGGAAGTCATTGCATTAGAGGTAAAAGTATGTTCCGAGGATGGTTTCAAGGGTTGTCTTGATAGGTGAGCATTTCTTCGACCAATCATGAGCCAACCATTGCGAATCGTTGTTGCCAAGCCCGGTCTTGATGGTCATGACAGAGGTGCTAAAGTAGTGGCTAGGACCCTGCGTGATGCAGGTCATGAAGTGATTTACACAGGATTGCGTAGAACTGCACAGCAGATTGTGGAAACAGTCAGAGATGAAGACGCTAGATTTTTGGGGCTATCTTCTCTGTCAGGAGCGCATAATCATCTATTTCCAAAAGTCTGCGAACTATTGGTTGCAGAGGGATTGAATGATGTCATTGTTTTTGCTGGAGGGATTATTCCTCATGATGACCGAAGTGGTTTGTTTAGTTGCAAAATACGTGCGATATTTGGTCCAGGAACTCCAACTGCTGAAATTTTAGAATTTATCGACACTTCGGCAAATATGGCTGATATTGGGGTTGGAGACTCCAATGATTGGTTTTGGGAATCTTCAGCTTAAGGTGATTTTTTGAGTGACCAACTGATTGAAGCAGCCATTAACGGTAATCGGAGATCGATTGCTAGAACTCTATCAGGTTTGGAAAACGGTCAAATCACACTGGATCAAATAAGACAGATTGCAGACGTTAGCATATTGAGAAAGGATTATGATAATTGGCGCTCAATTGCCATAACTGGTGCTCCAGGAGTTGGTAAATCTTGTTTGATAGATAAATTACTAGCCAATTGGGCTGGCCGTGGGCTGAAAGTTGCATTATTAGCCATCGATCCCTCTTCACCACGTACGGGCGGTGCTCTACTTGGCGATCGTGTTAGAATCACTGCGATTGACCTAGTTGATGTTAAAGACAAGATTTACGTAAGGTCAATTGCCACTAGAAAGTCTTCAGGCAGTGTTCCGCTAATTGTCTCTGATATGATTGAATTTTTGATTTTGGCAGGCTGGGATAAAGTGATTATCGAAACAGTTGGTTCTGGACAAGCTGAGGTGCGTTGTGCTGCCATAGCAGACCGTATTGTGGTAGTTGAAGGCCCGGCAAGAGGCGACGGAGTACAAGCAGAAAAAGCCGGATTGCTAGAATTGGCAGACGCGGTAATTGTTAACAAGTCAGACCTTGATGGTGCAGAGAAGCATGCTGAAGAATTAATTGAATCATTTCATCTTGGTCTTGGCGAGGCCCCTCCAGTATTACTTACATCAGCGATCAACGGTGACGGTATTGCGGTTGCATCAAGCACATTGCTAGAAATAAAGGATTCAGGACGTTCCAATCGAGCACGTTGGCGTGAGAGGCTACTTGCCCAACATGAACGGAGAATCTTAGAATCAGCAAAATTGGATGAAATACTTGTTTTGTTGGCGGCAGGTTCAATTTCTATAATTGAAGCCCTCGATATATTAGGAGGTCAAAAAAATGAGTGAACAAGTAGAACTAACTAATCCAGTTGATTTGTCGGTGGGTGGTATGAGTGGTCATATATTCCGTCGTATCTTTCATATTTCGATGTTCATAATTCCGTATATCTACTTTGAATATGGTGGCGAAGTAGCTGAAAGAATTGGCTATACTTTGCCAGAGGTTGTATCATTAGTCATTATCGTAGCAATTTTTGGTGAAGCATTGAGATTAAAATTTGGTCTTACAGTATTTGGCCAGCGAGAATATGAAGCAAAACAAGTTTCTGCACTAGCATGGGGCGGCTTTGCTGTTGGAATGGTATTACTATTGGCGCCAGTGAAGGAATATGCCTATCCTTTGATATTTTCTTTGTCATTTGGTGATCCGTTCATGGGTGAGTTACGCCGTAAAGAGTTTCAGACTAAGGAAGTGATTATTTACTCAACCATTTTCCTTATTGCTTTGTGGTTAACTTGTTGGTTTTTATTTGGGACTCCGTGGTGGTTAGCGGTAATCTTTGCTCCACTTTGTGTAGCTTCGGAAATGCCAAGACTGCGTTACATTGACGACAATGCTACAATGCTCCTTATCCCACTTGCCGGAATTTTAATCCTTGAACCATTCCTTGGATTACTGTGATATCTTTCAATATGTTAAAATGTGGACTAGTGTAGGAAGGTTTGAGCAGCATGGATGAAGGAGATAACAAATATTCTGACCCGCCTCAAGGCGCCTATTACTTCGTATACATTCTATCGATGATTCTACTCGGTGTTGCCATGTTTGCTTACCCTCTTTGGTAAATTGCCAAATAAAAAGCGACTCTTCATATAAGTAATCGCTAATCAAAATTTATGTGCGGAATCTCAGGGATGTTTTCATCACCTGATAACTCTGTAGTTAATCAAATGGTGGAGATTCTTCACCATCGTGGGCCAGACGGATCGGGGATTTGGTCGGATGAAACCATAAGTTTGGGTCATAATCGCCTGTCGATTGTTGATATTAACGGCAGTCAACAACCTATAACCGGCAACTCAAACACCATTCTCATCGCTAACGGTGAAATCTACAATCATCTAGATTTACGTAGTAAGCTAAACTATAGCTGGAAAACCTCAGGTGACTCTGAAGTTATTCTTGCACTTCATGAAAAGTATGCTAAAAAAGTTGCCAAAGTTGGTGATGTTAGTCACACTGATTGGGTTAAACAACTGAATGGTATGTTCAGTTTTGCCTTGTGGGATAGTGAACATCGAGAATTAATATTGGCTAGAGATTCACTTGGCATCAAACCATTAGTTCGCACAATCATTGATGGTAGCCTATTGTTTGCTAGTGAGATAAAGGCATTTCATGCACATGAATCCTATCAACCAGTAA
The DNA here is from genome assembly GCA_009887195.1 of Candidatus Poseidoniales archaeon. Taxonomy (GTDB): domain Archaea; phylum Thermoplasmatota; class Poseidoniia; order Poseidoniales; family Poseidoniaceae; genus MGIIa-L1. The sequence goes on from QXXX01000067.1 coordinate 5,129, forward strand.
TTGATGAAACTGCATTAGCGTTAAGGTTAGCTTGGGAATATTGCTTGGATTCCTCGACTTTGATTGAAAATGTGCATCAGGTACGCCCCGGTACTGTAGAAGTTTGGCGAGAAAACGAGCTTGGCCAACCATATTTACACTCATCAACTAGTTTTGAGCGCCAGCAACTAAATCCAGTTGCTACTTGGAATCCCGATTTAGAAGCAAAAAGTTTGCTAGAATCGTTTACCTACAGCGTTCAAGAACGACTTATGGCTGATGTCCCGGTTGGCATTGTTCTCTCCGGTGGTCTTGATTCCTCATTAGTTGCCGCGGTTGCCAGTGATGCTGCAATGCGTGAAGCAAAACCAGTACCTGCTTGCTGGACAGTCGCTGAAAGCGAAGATAATCCAGATTGGCTTGCTGCAGAAGAAGTTGCCAGTTCGCTTGATTTAGCACACCATACCAAAATTATGTCAAGTGATGGGTTTGTCAAAGACATTCCAAAGCTGGCGTACTATGGTGAGGACCTGGATGTTTCTGTTCTATTCTTCCAGCCACTTTTCAAAGAAATGCAAAAGCATGTCAAAGTTGGACTTTGTGGTCAAGGTGCTGATGAATTGCACGCCGGTTATCCGCGCTACAGGTCGTTAACCAAACATACCGAAGTAGTAAACTCTAGGCTTAATCAAATAGATCAGTCTGTGACAAAGTCGGTAATTAATCGTAATCTTGATACTAACAGTTGCTGGTACTCGAGTAGTTTATTGCCTGAAGATTATACTAATAATTTGGAGGATTTCCTTAATTTTGAACTTGAGCGTGGTCAGTTGAGTAATTTCCAATTAAGATTAGTAGACCGTCATTCAATGGCTAATTCTTTAGAAGTTAGAGTGCCATTCCTTGGCCAGCAACATCGACAACATTCTTACCGCTTGCCAACTGATTGGCGTTTACCTAACGATGGTTTAGAAAAAGCCGCATTAAGGTCAGCAGCAAGGTTAACCAAACTACCTAGGTCAATTACTGATCGGCCAAAACTTCCAGCCGGAACAGCAACATCACCAAATCAACTTCGTCAATTCCTAAGCGAATTCTCGCATCTCGCAGACGCAGTAGCGGAGAAATATGCCAAATTTAGTAAACTATTGAATGATCAACCAGACATGGCAATCGGTCTAGGTTTGTTTGAGGCTTTACACATTACCCAACCACTACATAGGCGAACTAATTTTTCTATAGAATCATTGATTGATGAGGTGATAGCATGAATTTACACGAACTAACAACATTAATTGAAGACAAAAGGACAGAAATAACCACTTGGATGGAGAAAAAACGCCAAGAAGTATCCATTCCAATTTATGGCAGTGTTGATATTCGTGATGCGGGCTGGAAAATCGCTGTAGTCGACGCTAATCACTTTCCTGCGGGTTTCAATAATGTTGCCAAAGAGGATGAAGAACATCTTGCAGCATTGCTTAGAAATAATATTTTAAGGCGTGATAAGAACTGTAAGTGGGTTCACCTATATCCTGAATCGCATACTAGGAATTCAGCATACGCAGAAAACCTACGGACTCTACAACGATTGCTAAAAATGGTTGATTTCCGGGTGACTGTTGGTTCACCTGAACTTGAAGGACATGGTTCCATTGCCGGTCTGTCAGGACCCTTGAATCTAGATAATGTGGAGTTGAAAGATTTTGATGGTCAACAAGGAATTGCAGTTGATGGTAAGCGACCAGATTTGATACTTCTCAACAATGACTTGACTGAAGGATTACTGCCTGGCCTTGCCTCAAGTAGAGTATCTCCTCCCACTGAAATGGGTTGGCATGTAAGAAAAAAGTCAGATCACTATCAAGCCCTACAGAATTACGTCGATGAGATTGCTGAAATGTTGGGCATAGAGTCATGGTATTTGATGACTGAATGGTTTGTTTCCAAGGATAAGTGCCTAGATAAAGAGGCTTGTAGAATTGAACTTGCCGGAGAGGTAGACCATTTCCTATCAAAGATTGGTTCGAGGTACCAAGCAATGGGGATTGATCGAGAACCAGTAGTATTCATCAAGAACAATAGTGGAACTTATGGTCTGGGAATTTTATCAGTCAAGAGTGGTAGTGAATTACTCGAACTTTCAAATCGCAAAATGAAGAAATTAATGTACTCCAAAGGCGGTGTTGAGGTAGAAGATTTCCTAATCCAGGAAGGAGTCCCGACTTGTCTTACTACCAAGTCTGATGGTCCAGTTGAACCGGTTGTTTACTTGGTTGATGGACAGGCAGCTTCTTGGTTTTACCGGATTAATGAGAAGAAATCAGATATCGAAAACCTCAATTCTCCAAGTGCAGTTTTCCAAAGCCATTCTGAAGTTGGTCACATTTATGGTAAACACGCTCACGGTTGGCATGCCTTAGTGGCCGAACTATCGATGCTTGCTATGGGCAAAGAGTTTTCAGCCTATCAAAATTAATGTCTGGCAAATAAATAATGCTATGGATACCTTGGGATGTTTATGAGCAGAGCATGGTTATACTCACTAACTATCCTTATTGGCCTGTGGGTTTCTGCTACTGCGCTTGGTGGATTACTTCCTGAAAACTTGGCAGAATGGCCAGTAAACATCTGGTGCTGGGGCGTGTTTGCCTACATCTACAAGACAACAGGTCGCAAAGAAAGAATAGAGATGATTACTGTTCTTGCTTTTGCTACACCTATGGAATTATTCTTTAGTGAAGTTTGGAATATTTACGAATATCAACGTGGCTTAATGCCACTATTTGTTCCAGCCGGCCATTATTTCTTATTCGACCTTGGCAGAATTATGGCTGACAAAATGAAACAAACCCTGGCTTTGCCAATTTTGCTACCTTTCATCCCAATGGTGGCATACGGTGTCTATGATGGCAGTGACACCTCCGGACTTATCCTTCTGGTATTGGTATTGGTTTTCACCAGATTCGGGCCACAACCTCGTTTGTATGCATCAATGGCTTGGGCGGCATTAGCAATGGAAATAGTTGGAACACAACTAGGCAATTGGACTTGGGCAAATGAAGTGCCATGGACTGGTTTGACCGCTTGGAATCCACCACTTTTGGTTGGTGCATTCTATTGTTTTGGTGATTTACTTGTTAATATGACAGTCGTTAGGTTTGAAGAGAAGGCCCACGTGGGGTTGCATGAATGACGTCAGCAGATGAGTTGAAAAAGCGTAGAGAAGCGGAAGCCTTGCGCATTCGAACCTCACTTAATCGACAAAGAAGTGTTCAACATGCATCGATTAAAGGTGGTGAAAATACCGTTGCCTTTGTTGAGGAAAGCTTGTGCATTGGTTGCGATCAATGCGATATAGTATGTGATGATGATGCGATTGAACTTTACAAGGTTGCCATGAGAAGTCCACTAATGAACGTTGAATCAAATCGCAAAGCGAAGATTATTCGCGATGCTTGTACTGGTTGCAGGCTGTGTGTTCTAGCGTGTCCAACTGATGCGATATCGATGATTGACAGGTGATGCTATGAGTGGAAAAGACGAAGCTAAAAATGACGCTCAACGATTTGGAGGCGAATTTGGCCCTTACCGTAAACCAGGAACTACAGGTGTTCCATTATCTACTTTCAAGACCCTAGTTTGGACTTCAAATATTGGTGGGTTAATCTTGTGTGTACTGGCTCTTGAAATGCTATTTGTTCAACAAATGTTCATGTGGGGATTAGTCACTCTTATTGCAGGAGTTGGCGTTGCTTTATTCCCATCAAATTACGAGATACTCGGTATGAGTGACGACGATGAACCTATTGAGGATTAACTCAAGCTTCAGTCTCGATAGTAGTAGTTGCTTCTTCGGCAATCTTTGACTTCTTCTCATTAATTTGTTGTGCTAAGAAAGTCACTACGTCAAGAATCTTAATGTCGGAGTATTTGTCATCATCTTCAAACTTCAAACATTCAAAGTGAGTTACACATTTTGGACACGATGTTAACATGGTATCAGCACCAGTGGATTTGATTTCTTCCATTCTAGATACTCGAAGTGCTCTAGCGTTTTCATTACAAGACATCATGCTAGACACACCACAGCACATTGCATCTTCACCGCTATGTTCCATCTCGACCAGATTTACGCCTTCAACAGCATTGATTAATTCTCTAGGTTCTTCGTAAACTCCCATTTGCCTGCCAAGTCTGCATGGGTCGTGATAAGTAACTGTGGTTTCTTCAGCAACCTTTAGGTCCATGTCAAATCCTTGTTCAAGTAAAAATTCAGTTGTGTGCATAACTTTGACATCTTCAAGTTCGTAATCTCTTGCAAAGGTTCTGAAACACTCAGCGCAGGACGATACCAGTGTATCAATTCCAGATTGATGGATTTTCTTTTGATTGTAAGCTTTCAGTTTGTCAAACACTTCAGTAAGACCTTGCCACTTTTGGTCGTGACCACAGCATTTTAGGAAGTCCCTGCCTAGGTATGAGACATCAACACCAATTTCATCAAACAGAGTATATGCCGATGTAGTTGCGGCTCCAAGGTTCATTTCACCTTCATTGACGTGAGAGAAGACCATTTCTTGGTCGAGGTAGTCTACACAACCTGGATAATAACCGATATTAGAATCGATTGGGTAGTCTTCAACAGTAATGAAGTCTTGATCTGCATCTTCTTCAGCCTCAGCAGCAAGAACTGCTTGTAATACTGTGTGAGGGATTTCAGCCTGTGGACCACCGACGATTAGTCCTCTGCGAATGTCGACATATGAGTCATAGTCGACTAATTGGGGACATGCATTGGTACAAGCTGTACAAGTAAGACATGAATACATTGGAACACCATCATCTTCATTGTTCCACGAATTGTAAATTATGTTTAGTTTGTCACCACCATTAAACAATCTAACAGGACAAGCATCATCACAGAGGTCACACCCGTAACACTTGTTCATTTCGAATTCATAGCCTCTAGCCATTGAGCGCAGTAGGATAAATACCATTGCCCCAAAGGTAAGGCAAGGAATGAACATAGCATAGATTAGTTTCGCATCTAGGCTCTTTGGGTTCATGTGATATCCAGGATTGTCGATTTGTCCGTAGTTTGAGCCACCAAGCGCCATGTCTGTGGTGCTGCTGAGATTGACTGTCTTACCCTCAAGTGCAGCCGGAGCTGCGCTATTCCAAACTAATAACGGTTGGAATGAAGCAATTTCTAGTTTAATTTCCTTCATCATTGTGTCATTAAGGGCCAAAGGACCGGTGATTGTAACATCAAATTGATACTGATACGTTCCAACTGGTAAGTCGACACTTGTCCCTGCGCAGTCATTGAAGTCAGCGACCACATTGCCATCTGCGTTGGTAACAGTCAAGGTGCTGCTAATCATAGAATCGGTCTTGACATCATTGATCTTTCTTTCTTCAGCTCGATGTTCACACGCAATGTCAGTAGTTATCTTACTAACCGATTCATGATGTCCATCAGGGAATAATACAGGGTCTTCGGTAATTGTAAATGTATCATTTACAGTATAGTAATCCTCAGTAATCAAGGTTGTTGATTCAAATGCAGAATTGATACCATCTGCCGGTATTTGATGTCCGTTGGAATCAAAGAAATCGATAATTACTTCTTGACCTGGTTGATAAATTACCCAATCAAGCCATGCAGTAGTTGGTACTGTAGCATCCTCTGACCAGCCAAAATTGTCAGTAAATTCATTGGTGTCGTGAACATGGACATCGACAGGTTGAGTTCGCATTTCTTCTAATTCACCATAGTCTGATATGGTTCCTAGGCCTTTAGCGCCCCAGAAGCCTTTGTCGTAAGTATCCCATGTTGCAACAGTTGCAGCAGTAGACAAAATCAAGGCCCCAACTAGGATTTGCTTGGCATGATTTGGCGTAAACGCTGAGCCCCATGCTTTTGATAACACCATTCTGGCGCCAAAGTAAATACATATCCATAACAGAATACCAGTCATCGCCCAGGGTAGGGCGTTGAACGCTTCGGCTATCCAAGGCTCCCGCACCCCACAAAGTAGATCGCCATGACTGTCTAGTTTACAATAGTCTGACCGATTCTTGTGGTATAGTTCTAAGAAAATATTGATTGAAAATACCGATATGAACCAAATGTGTGCTAAGTAAACAGCACCTGCAGCAGCAAACCATGGATCTTCGACTGGACGCTTTTCTCTACCACCAAGGAACGGTGGTAGGATAAGTATACCGATTGGGATTCCAGTTAGGGCAGCTCCCCACCATGCAGCGTTCCAAGGGAATACCGGCTGACCGACTATTTCTCCGATGAAACCGGTAGGGACGGTAAATTGGGGTAGATATTCTCCCCATCTAAGATAGCCGTAAGAAAACAACACATACCAGTCAGGGAATACGAATCCAGCTTGTGCGTATGGGTCTGCTGCGCCGTGCAGTGGTGGAGGGATGATCCATGCGTAATACAACAGCACAGCACCCATGAATGCGAAAATCAAGATATCTCTCAATACTTCATGTGGCCAAAATCCATGGCCTAGGCGTGTTCTTTCGCGCTTACCTTCAGTTGCCTGAAGTTTTTCTTTTTCATCCATATATGAGGATGCTACTCTACCAAGATTCTCTACTAGTCCCATTTAATTCCTCCTAAGATCAATGTGGCTCCGCAATTCCTTGCACCCAAACAATAAACAAATGAACTATAATTAGTCCTGTGACTATAACTGGTAGTATGAATACGTGAATAAAGTACATTCTAGTTACTGTTCTCTCAGTTAGTGAAGAGCCACCAAATAGTAACGTTGCGACATACTTGCCGACTAATGGGCTTGAGTTTGCTAGGTTTATACCAATTACCGCAGCACCATATGCTAGTGAGTCCCATGGTAGTAAGTAGCCTGAATATCCAAAGACGATTGTTAACGCCATAAGCGCTACACCAATTAGCCAGTTAAGTTCTCTTGGATTTCGATAGGCTCCTGTGAAATATACACGGCACATGTGCAAGAATACGCTAGCCACCATGAAGTGAGTTCCCCAGTGGTGAACTGCTCTTATGATGTAGCCAAACGGTAGTTCAGTCATGATGTATTGCATGCTCAAATAAGCCGGTGATGGGATTCCATTTCCGCCAGGGACGTAGTAGATGCCCAGCACAGTACCAGTTAGGACCAGAATAATGAACGATAGGAATGATATTCCACCTAGGCAATATAGAGGATACCAATACCAGATTATGCGAAGTTTATACTTTTCAGCGTGAGTCAGTGGCATCTGTCTGTGCATATTGTAGTATGCACCTTTTGACATATTCCAATAATCTTGTATTCGAAATCTAGTGTCTAGCCACGAGAACACCCAAAGGAATGAACGCTCAGCAAAACCCATCTTTCCAGAGGATTCGACAGCTCGTAGAATTTCTCTACGAGGCATTTCTTCATTCTCTTTGCGCAGGGTAAACGCAACAAGGACAATAATGAAGGCGATAAAGAACCAAAGAATCCAGAACATTGTAGTCATTTTATCACCTCAATCACAATATGTTAACCAATCTACATAATCGGTGATGCCGGTTATCACATCACCGTCCATTAATACAGGAATAATCGGAAGCCCTACTGGAGCAGGGCCACCTGAAGCCTTTATCCCTGCATAACTAAATGTTGCACCACTAGAACGATTTCTGTTAGAGTTCATCTCTAGGGCAGTAGGGTCAAATCTTGAAGAGTGACAGATACAGAATAGTTTAGTTCCGCCATCATCACCGCCGCCTGGAGTCCATGAATCATCGGTAAATGAATTGGAAACTAATTGCCAACCTGGTATGCAACAAAGATGAGTGCAGCGTCCGTAAATGATTACTATATTGTCGGACGGGAAAATCCTCGGGTCAACGTCTGACATGTCCTCAAAATGACCAATTCTCTTGCCAGTTTCGTCGTATCCTTCCATCATTTGGAATCTTGCTTTACCAAGGGATACTGGGGTGTCTTTGTTTTTCTCGTGATCAACATATACTACGATAACTGGGACCCCATTCCAAATTCCTGCTGCTCCAGCTGTTCCAGTGCTTGATTTTGCTGCTTCGTCTACGAAATCTTGACGAGTCATATTGACTTCGTGTTTCGCTCCATACCAAGCCTCATCTTCACGACCCTTGGCCCAGAATTGTATGGTGCCTTCTCCACCAGTTCCCTCGGTGTCGGGCGGCATAATGAGTGCGGTGAATCCTAGGACACCCAATGAAGCTGCTAATACTCCAGTTGCTGTGTTGAATCCGTATTTCAAAAATTGCCGGCGATTGATGACTTTCCCAGCGCCATATGCGGTTTCATCTCCGCCCAAAGAAGGTGCAGGTTTCAAATCATATTCTCTAGCCAATTAAATCACACCTTGTATTCTTTCCAGTCTTTTTGATGCTCTGGAATAAATTTGTTTATTGCATGTTTCACAATGATAGTGTCTGGTAAGATGAATCTTAGATATACTAAGCCCATCATAATGAGAGTTGTTAACGACATTGCTAGATGGAATGCCAATTGTCTTTGGTCCCAGTCTTTAGCCAATCCATAAATCAAAGAGAATACCCAATAGCAGGACCAAAAAATCCCCCAGATGAAAAAGAACATGGTAAGATATGATGCCCCAGATGGTGCTAATTTAGCACTTACGATTGAACCCATATCAGCTTCGGTAAATACACCTTTGTCGATGGCCATCTCCATTTCTTCTTCAGTGAGGCTAGCGTCTTCCAATGACTTTCTAGCATCCTCTACAGTGATGTCTCCTTTAGCCACTCCACGTAGGAGTTTTGTGATTGTATCATCCATCATTGATCACCTCTTCGCCTTATCTTATATCGCAACCTAAGCTGGTTACTTCTACCTTTGTAAGATGATGAGAAACTGTACCTAAGCATTAATCCTGCAAATAATATAACAGCAATAACTGCGCCAAATCCAAGCAATCCAAGCACGTGTGCCCTAAACTCTGCGCCCATGTGGTGGAGGTCTACTCCGGTTTCTTCTGGCACAGGTGGGCTGACATTGCCATCGCCAGCAAATAGTGTCCTTGTACCCATTGCAGAGGTGTCTTCATCACCTTCTTGCAGGGCAAAGATAAGTTGGTTCCATTTATCCTCTGGGCCTGGGCCTTGATCTCCATTGACTGAATTTCCAGTTATCCAGAAGTCCACAACTCCGCTTTCCGAATCTGGTGCAGCCCAAGTGAATATCCACATTCTGTCAGAGTTGCCTGCTGAGGCTTCAGTTTGAGTCAGAGTCGTTGGATCTTCCTCCCAATTTTGCAAGTTATCGCCTGAAAGTATCCCGCTAGAAACACGCATTGAGAAGCCAGCAGTCCAGGGGCTTGCTGCAGTAGGTCCGCCGATAATTTGTAATTTTAATTCGTAAGATTCTCCACTAACCCACGCATATGGGACGTCATCGAGGATGATTTGGACAGTGTTGTCTGCTACAGGATTGTGGCACAAGCAGCCTTCTTTGGCTACATCATCAATGGTTTCACCAGCGTTTGATTGTTCGCCACCAATGCCTCCGTGGTAGGATGATGCGAGGCTAGGCGTGATTAGAATAATCAACAAGGATATGCCTAGCGCAAGGCGTTTCGAGATAGGCTTGCGCAACATAAACACACCCAGTTATTTCTCCCACATAAGTGAACCCTTTAAACATTGTCAAATTGGGCGGGTTAATTTATTCGCAGTACCTCGTTTTTGGGCGGGTTTATAAACTATGAAAACAGCCTTAAAATCATTATTAAAGGGGATAGTTCAATAATTAGGAGTTTTTGGGAATAATGATTCTTATGTCAACTCCGTTTGAGAACACCTACGATTTATCTGAGAGTCAATTAGTAGATTTAGGAGAGGCAGAAGAACTTATTTTGAAAAACAGTCTTGGAAAAGCTGAGGAATTATTGCTCAAGATGCTTGAATTAGATGATGAATGTATTCCAGTTTTATCTAACCTAGGTCACCTTTACGGTCGCTATTTGTCGGAATTTGAAACTGCGGTGAAATATTACGATCGGGTTTTAGCATTGGAGCCGGATAACGCTTGGGCTAGAGATTCGAGAAGAAGGTATCTTCGCTATATTGATTGACGGGCTAAAGTTCATTGATGTTCAAGTTCAGGGGAGTTTAATGGAATCATCGCAGATTCTGATTGCCGGTGTCGGCGGCATTGGTTGCTCATGGGCCAAAGGTGCTTGGTCGCGCTGCAATTCCGAAGCAGATATTTTGTTAATTGACGCAGATGATGAAAGCTTCTCTGACATTGAACGTGGTCATGTTCTACGCTTAGGCAGTGTTGTCGACAAGCTTGGTTGTGCTTCGCTACCGCCACTAGCTGAACAACGCATGAGAAGTGTTTCTTCAGTTGTCAGTAAATTGATGGAACCTGTAGAATTAGTGATTTTATTAACTGGACTTGGTGGTGGAACTGGGACGGGGGCAGCGCATGAATTTGCCCGTCAGGCCCGATTATCTGGGGCGATTGTTATTGCAGTATCAGCAATGCCTTTTGAAGTCCAATCGACAAGGTTAAAAATTGCCGAGGATGGATTTGATCGCCTAGATAAATTTGCCCATGTAACCGTAAGACTTTCGTTAGAAAGACTTGCAAGACAAGCTAGGGAAAAAGGGCGCTCTTGGCAAATGGGCGCTGAATGGGTTGAAGATTTGGTAGATGGTTTGGTCAGGACTTTACTCAGAATGGGTTTGATTAATTTGGATTTGATGGATCTTAGAGCTATAGTGGAACAGGAAGGCAACGCTACTCTACTAGTGGGCATGGGGGAGCCAGAAGAGCCCGAAAAAATTCTACACTCAGCCATGATGGCCCCGTTGGCAGCCTTGGATGTAAGTGGTGCTACAGGTTGCTTGATTCAAATTGAAGGTGGCTTGGGTATGACGCTAAGCCAGGTTGATTCAGTAGCAAGGTTATTTACTGAAGCACTCGATTCTGATGCTCAAGTAATTTTAGGCGCAAGAGTAAGCGAAGATTTGGTAAACACTATCAGAGTTGTGACATTACTTGCCGGGATAAAGGATTCTAATCAACTTCAATAATCGTATCCCATTCAACATCTTCAATAACCGGAGTTGTTTCCTCCTTCTCCCAATCAACGTCATCATCTGCTTGCCATGAATCCTCGTCAGAATTATTCTCAACTGTTGCATCTTCAGTATCATTGAATTCTTCATCTTGGATTTGGGGGTTTTTTGATTCACTATGTTCTACGATGCGATTTACTTCTACTGCTAAGTTATCTTGTCCAATTATGTCGGTTAGCACCTTTCTATGAATATATAGCACCGCAATTATTACCACTGTATGCCCAATCTGCATTACCGTTGTTATGTCATTAAAGACAGTAGTTAGCATCGCTACGCTACCAGCATAAGCATATCCAAATGCTAAGCCCCATGACAACGCATTTTCTTCGTTGATGGGCCTAAAACTACTTTTGTAACCTTTAGCCGTCATCGACCAAATTGCGATAAAGACGGTAAAAATCATCAAAACTAATTCTTCAAACAATACTTGAATCTCAGTAGGGTCAAGGAAAATTTGTCGCCAAAGAGTAAGTAAGTGCCATGAAATAAAAACATGACAAATAATAGTCCACCTATTGCTAAAATTGTGTAATCGATATTTCATCGAAGCCAATTTCTTCAATTGCCAATTATACCCGATATTTGCAACTAATACTAATACTGCGATGCTAGTAAAAAGCAGGCTGTCTAAAAATGCTCCACTAATCGACAAATTAAAGTTGTTAATTTGATAAAATATGGTGGCTAAAATACTTGATATCAAGGCGATTATACCTATTGAAAATAACACAGACATTTGCAAATAAGTGGGTTTTTGTTTATCGGTTAACTTAGCGCTTGCTGAGGAGGCCCATTTGGTAAATGAAGTTCCTTGGACAATTGACCAGACGACAAATAGGCTACCCATGACTAGAGGTATAACTCCATCGCCAATTGGTATTACTCCGTTTTCACCAAATAAAAATAACATGGCTAGAAGCGAAATAAATGCCATTACTAACGGGAAAATACAGATTCGAAATTTGGCTAGATTGCGAATTAAGAAAGGCCTTTCATCGGTTTCTTCGTCATCTAAAGTGATCCAGTTTTTGACTATTGTACTGTTACTTGTGATTGCACTAATTCCATAGCCGATGGATAAACTTGTGAACGCCATAGCAGAGATATTGGTTAATGAATCGGCGCTTGAGGTGATGTAGAGTATAGCAGATAATATAGTCACTAAAATAATGTGAGGCATTGTAGAAGAAGATAACAACGTCCTAGCAAGAGATACCAACGAAACGTTAGAAGTTTCATATTCTGCCAATAAGTCTTGGCTGGCATCTTCCAATTGTTCAGTGTCACTGTCCATGTGGCATCATTGGTAGGCTAATGCCGCTTAGATTTCATCTTATCCAAAGAAATAAAGCCAAATGCTAATTGTTCGTGATATGGCCAAGCGACTTACCAAGGCACTACGCGGTAAACGCCGTTGGTTTGGTATTAAGGTGGGTAGTCAATATACGACTCGCAAGCAACTCTCTGACCAGTTGAATTCACTAGCTAGTGATCTGAAACTCTCTAAACAAATCCGGCTGATGGATTTTCAATTGTCCAGTGAAGGCGAATTTTCTCTCGCAATTATCGAAGTAAAATTACTGGACTATGATTTATTACGCGAAAAAATCGACAATGATGAATCAATTGATACATTTGGTGTTCAGAGTGTAACAGCCAGTGGCAAGATAAGATTGGTTAGAGATAGACTTAATCTGACAAAACAATGAAAGTTTCATTTGTATTACGGGCTCACATTGCTTTATGGGCGCTGGTGGTTCTGCTGATGCAATGAAATTCAGCGATGTTCTAATTTTAGTTGGAGTTGGTGTATTATGTGCTGGTTTCATCATTCATGGTTGGGTTGAGACGACCACTATTGATTTTGAAGAAAACCCCGAGTATGGTAAATCACTCACTCTTCTTGATGGTGACAAAGTTGAGTTTAATGTTGAATGCATTAGCAACTCTTTTTCCACGACAGCACCTTTTGATTGTAGTGGTGATGTCACCATATATGACGGTTTAGAAGAGCCAACAACACAACCATATCAATTAATGGAAGGTGAGAAATTCACATACACTTTCGATTCTAAAGATTCAGGATCCCTTCCAGTGTCCATCAGCATAGATATGGGAGAAGCTGAGGCAGAAATCGATGTCAAACGGGTTTTTATGCTTGATTTCATCATTTATCCAATCGGAATTGCAATTTTACTATTTGGTCTGCAAAAAAGGCGAGTTGAACAAGAATCAACTCCAATAGATGCCGAAATTTAACTTCAAAATTTCCATTTGAGTGATTCACCTTCATCACAAATAATCTGTTGATTATTTTGGTCGTAAACAATAACAAAACCATCTGAATTAACTGAGTCAAAAGACACTTCGTAATTTCTATAGAATAATTTGCTAGACGCGGTAAAACCATCAGTTACTGATTTATTAGCAAGTTTATGATAAGAAGCTAAATTGGCCTTTGGAATGCTTGGGTGTTGATCAAATAACCCCGCTAAACGACAATCGATTTCTGATTGTAAAGTCGTTCTGTTAAGATCCTTATTCAATGATTTTGCAAAACCGGCTGGGATTTTGTAAACTGGCATGCTTTCTGATTCCGATAGATTAATCCCGATTCCAATTACAGTTTCGGTAACATCTCCCTTCGTGATCGATTCAATCAATACGCCACAAACCTTTCTGACCTTGCCGTCTTGTTTCAGCAATATATCATTAGGCCATTTTTGAATAATCTCTATGCGATCAGTCGATTGATTATGTTGTTGTAGGCATTGTTTGACAATAACGCCGCAGATTAACTGCAAAATATTGGGTGGAATATCGAACGAATTTCCAATTTTCCAAGAGCAAGCAAGTACTTCACCTGAATTATCCCAACGTCTTCCTCTTCTTCCGTGGCCATCGGTTTGGTAATCGCTTGACAGTGAGCTGCCTATAGGCCAATTGGTCGATAATAATTCAGTGCTTGTGGAAGCCACGGTTGTTTGGTGAATTTTCTTGGCGTTGACAAACGGTCGCCACACAGCAACGATTTTGATTTCTTCACCATCATCAAAGGTTTCAGTGTCTACTACTCGGCAGGCGAAACCTGATTTAGCTGCGATATTTGCTAATTGTTCATTTGATTTTGATTCGCCGACCAAAAATAATCCTATTCCGGTATTAGATAATAGTTGATGTTCATGTATTTTTTTAACTACTAGTCGAAACAAATCTTTGCCTTCGGTTTGAATTAATGCTGCATCTTCCAAAGGGCCAAGTAATTCAGCATCATAGTCGACATTTAGATATGGTAGGTTCCAGAAAATCAGATCATAGTTTTTTTGTTTGGCCCATTGAGTGACCCCCCCATCTTCTCGTGGCCCGGGGCCGCCCTCGAAAACTTGAATATCATCTGCGTAATTTTGACTGAACATTTCCCTTGCTGAAGCAACGGCAATTGGATTTATGTCACAAGCCTCTACTTGCCACCCCTGGCGCCGACATAACAGTGATAATATACCGCTTCCCGTGCCTATTTCTAAACACTTCTTGCCATTTCCAGATCCGAGTTTTACCAATCGTTTAGCTAGCAAATTTGTATCTTCTTTTGGTGGATATACAGTATGAGGTAAATCAAGGTGAAAAATTTCTCCTAATGGTGATTTCCAAGAAGAAATTTTGTGTCCTTTGGCAATTAATTCTAACTCGCGTGAAACCGAGTCTTCATCAAAACCCTTTCCGCTCATTGGAATGTAGGTTTTGAAGTCGGCATTTATTCATTGCCTTGTTTGGATGATATTTGGTCAAAATGGGTTAAAATAGATAAAATATAGCATGATTTTTACAAACTCAATAACGCTTAACTGGCCGCAAGTTATATGAACACTAGGCAAGTCGGCAGGAAAGCCCAAGTTGCTACGTTGGGCCTGTAGCTCAGTCAGGTAGAGCATCCGGCTTTTAACCGGACGGTCGCGGGTTCGAACCCCGTCAGGCCCGCCTGACTCGCTATCGGTCTAGCCAGTTGTGGGTATTTTGAGGGGTCTGGCATGGTAGTAAAAAGCGCAACAAAAAAGCGATTAATGGAACTTGGAGTATCTGAAGAATTCGCCCACAAATTGGCGACGGACAGAAACATGACCGATATCAAATCTCTCTCACACGATGAGATTGCTTCAATTCTTGGAATCTCCAAAGATTCCGAATCTTTCACTAACGTCATGTCGGTTATTGCTGAACAAGGCTCTAGACGCCGTGCTCAGAAAAAGAGCAAGAAAATCACTATACGTTCTCGTGCTATTGATGAATTCGATAGACCCGAGATTACTTTAAGATTCAATGCGCTTAACCATGAACTTGTACCTCATCAAGAACTGGTTGGCGAGGCAAATATCACTGAAGAAGAACAGTACGAAATTGAAAAGGCTGAATTAGATCCTTGGAAAATGGTAGAAACTGATGAAGAGACCGGTGAAAACAGAATCGCAAAGGAATTGCTTCCAAAAATCTTGATCACCGACCCCGTGGTCCAGGTTTTGAAGGAACAAGCAGAATCTATCGATAACGCAAAGTTGGCCGCAGACCCCGAACACAAGCCACTTGCAGCAGGATGGATTGCCGACAGAGTGGTAAAGGTCATTAGACGTTCACCATCCGCCGGGAAAACAATGGCCTACAGGCTGATAGTAGAGGGTAACTGAGGGATAACAATGCAGGAAATAATTCAATCATTTTTCAAAGAAAGAAGCCTAGTGAACCATCAAATTGCATCATATGATGACTGTATCCCTGCCGGGGACAACATGATTTCAAGAATGGAGAAAATCATTCGGAACATCAGAGTTGGAATCGACGGAGAAGTTGATGATGATGATGGTGGTTTCATCAAACTTGACGTAGTTGATCAAGACATCGTCATACGCATGAAGAACATTCAACTTGGAGAACCAACCATTAGAGAAGCCAATGGTTCGGAACATCCATCCACACCTATGGAGTGCAGGTTGAGAAAACTAACTTATATGTCTCCTGTAACCATCGATTTCCAGATAGTTAGAAACGGTATTCCTTCTCCGAAAGAAGAAGGAGTTCAAGTTGGCAGCATGCCAATTATGGTCCGCTCAAAGAGATGTAACCTACATCCTGCACACATTGCTGGTGACCGCCAACTTTATCCAACAACTTCTGCAGAGGATTCAGATTCTTGGAAAGAAATGCTGAAAAAGAAAGGTGAAGACCCACTTGACCCTGGTGGTTACTTCATTATTAATGGTACAGAAAGAGTACTTATTTCAACAGAAGATCTTGCACCTAACAGAGTAACCGTAGAAATCAACAAGAGATATGCTAAGAGAACTGAGGTTGCCAAAATCTTCTCACAAAAGGACGGTATGAGGAAACCCCTAACCGTTGAGAAGAGAAGAGATGGTATGCTTATGGTAAAAATTAGTACTGCTGGTACCACGCCAATTCCTGTTGTTCTTCTAATGAGAGCTCTTGGAATTGATAATGACCAAGAAATCTTTACTGCTATTGCAGGTCCAACAGAGACTTTCAAGTATATTGTTGCCAATATCAACGAAGTTAATGACAACGAAGAGTATGCAGTGCAAAATATGCTAGAGGCTCATGAATGGTTACAAAAGAAATTTGCTGCTGGTCAACAAAAGGATTACCGTGAAGCAAGAGTCGACCAATTACTTGACAGAGAATTACTACCTCACTTGGGCGATCAAGGAACAGATCGTAAGAAGAAAGCGGTTTTCCTCGGCAGAATTGTAAGGCAAGTGCTCGAAATGGCAATGCACTCTAAGGAACCCAATGATAAAGACCACTACGCAAACAAGCGTGTAAGGCTTGCTGGTGACCTAATTGAAGACTTATTCCGTGTCTCTTCCAATCAACTTGCTAGAGACTTGAAATACCAACTTGAAAGACACCACAACAGGAAGCGTGAACTAAGAATCACCTCATGTCTAAGGCCAGACGTGCTTACTTCCAAGATTATGCACGCACTTGCTACAGGTAACTGGGTTGGTGGACGATCAGGTGTCAGCCAACTCCTGGACAGAACCACATATCTTGCTGCTCTATCTCACATGAGAAGGGTTACTTCACCGCTAGTCAGAAGCCAACCTCATTTCGAAGCACGTGACCTTCACCCTACACACTGGGGTAGGCTATGCCCTAACGAAACCCCGGAAGGCCAAAATTGTGGTCTAGTAAAGAATGCAGCTCAAATGATCGACGTTTCCGAATACATTAGCGAACAAGATGTTAGAAACCAACTTGACGAACTAGATGTTTATCAGCCAGATGATTGGAGCGATGGGGACAGAGTTCACGTCAATGGTGATATTTATGGAATCCACAAGCGTGGGACAAACTTAGTTCGACACTTCAAGTCAGCACGACGAAGAGGAACTATACCTCCTGAAGTATCTATTAGATATGACAGCGAAAACCGTGATATATTCATTAATACTGACAAAGGTAGAATACTTCGTCCGTTATTGATATTGTACGATGGAGCACCTCGTTTGACATCTCAACACTTAGAAGCATTAACCAATGGTGAGATGACCTTCAAGAACTTAGTCAACGAAGGAATCGTGGAATGGGTAGACGCAGAGGAAGAAGAAGACCTTTACATCGCACCAAAACCATTCGTTCTACCTGCAACAGTTCCAGGTGGCAAATATGCTGGCCGACCTCTAACTAATGAGAACGTTGAATGGACCAATCTTGGTGAACCAGGGTCAACCTCTGCCAAACTCAAGGCAAGGATTAGAATGCCTAACAATGATTGGCAAATTGCAAGTTTTTCAGTAGAACTTGATTACTCAACCGAACATACTCACGTCGAAATTGACCCACAACTTGTACTGGGTGTCTGTGCTTCACTGATTCCGTATCCTGAACACAACTCAACACCTCGTGTTACAGGTGGTACAGCTATGGTAAAACAATCTCTTGGTCTACCTTCATCAAATTACAGGCTAAGACCAGATACCAGAGCCCACATTTTGCATTACCCACAGCGTTCGATTACCAAAACCAGAGCAATGGAAACTACAAACTTCGATAACAGACCTGGTGGTCAAAACTTTATTGTAGCTATCATGTCACTTCATGGTTACAACATGCAAGACGCAGTAATTATGAATCGTGGTTCAATAGATTTGGGTCTAGCAAGATCAACATTCATGCGTACCTACAATGCTGAGCGTAGAAGATTCCCTGGCGGACAAGTAGAAGAAATCGAAAAGCCAGGTTCTTCTCTCCAAGAAGTAAAGGGACTAAAACCAGATGAAGCATATATCCACCTTGAAGCAGATGGATTGCCGCTACCCGAAAAATACCTTGAAGGCGGAGATGTACTTGTCGGTAAGACAAGCCCGCCAAGATTCCTTGAGGAATCATCGGGTGGTGCTTTCTTGATGGCTCAAGAGCGTAGAGAATCATCTATGCTAATACGCCATGGAGAAAAGGGCTGGATAGACAACGTGTATGTCACCGAATCTCTAGACTCAGGTCGCTTGGTTAGAGTGATGGTCCGTAGTCATAAGGTCCCTGAAGTCGGAGATAAATTTGCCTCAAGACACGGACAAAAAGGTGTTATCGGTAGGCTAGTCAATCCTGAAGATATGCCTTTCACCTCTGATGGTGTAGTTCCGGATTTGATCATTAACCCACACGCAATTCCATCAAGAATGACTGTTGCTCACGTTTTGGAAATGATCGGCGGCAAAGTCGGTTCTCTAGAAGGACGACGTATTGATGGTACTGCCTTTAGAGGGGAGAAAGAAGGAAGCCTAAGAGATGGCCTAATCCGTAATGGTTTTGCTCACACAGGACGTGAAACCATGATTAACGGTGAAACTGGACAAGCATACCCTGCAGAAATTTTCGTAGGTTGTATCTATTATCAGAGACTACATCACTTGGTAAGTTCCAAGATTCACGCTAGATCTAGGGGTCGAGTGCAAATCTTGACTCGTCAACCGACCGAAGGTCGTGCTAGACAAGGTGGATTGCGATTTGGTGAGATGGAACGTGACTGTCTTATTGCCCATGGAGCATCCATGGTTATCAAAGACAGATTATTGGATGAATCTGATGGTATTGACATGTATGTGTGTGCTCAATCAGGACACTTGGCTTGGTACGACCCTAAGAGAAGAACCTATGTCAGTCCAATCCACGGAGATGGTGCTGAAGTATACAAGGTACAAACATCATATGCTTTCAAGTTGCTACTAGATGAAATGAAGAGTTTAGGTGTGGCTATGAGATTAGAACTGGAGGACAGAAGATGAGCAGAATTACGACCCTTATCCCAAAGAGAATTGCTAGTATCCGTTTCGGTTTAATGGACCCTAGTGAAATTAGAAAAATGTCAGCTGTTGAGGTTAAAACCGCTGATACTTACAAAGATGATGGACACGCTTACCGTCAAGGTTTGATGGATCCTCACATGGGTGTAATTGAACCTGGATTAGTATGTCCTACTGACAACTGTAAGTATGACGAAAGCCCTGGTCACTTTGGACACATACAACTTGAACTGCCAGTTATACACATTGGTTTCGTTGGTCTGATAAAAACAGCATTGAAGGCCACTTGCAACACTTGCAGTAAAATTCTATTGCACGATGAGGCAAACACTCACCCTTCTAACCCAGAACTAAGTGAGCAAGACTTCTATCGCAACAGAGTCAGAGATATCCAACTAAAACATGGTGTTGGTTCAACAGAATTTTCCAAGATTATCAAAGAAATTGAAAAGGTTACATCTGGTGCCAAGAGAAAGGTCTGCATGCATTGTGGAGCCGCTCAAGGAAAGATTACCCTAGACAAGCCAACAACTTTCAAAGAAAAGCTTGAAACTCAAGGTAGCGGAAAAGAAACCGAGCGTAAGCTCAATCCTAGAGACGTGAGAGAATGGTTGAGCAGCATCCCTGTTGAACATCTTATCTTCATCGGAATGGATACCGGTAACAGACCCGAATGGATTGTATTGAAGGTTCTACCAGTTCCGCCAATCACTGTAAGGCCGTCGATTACCCTCGATAGCGGAGATCGCTCAGAAGACGATTTGACACACAAATTAGTCGACGTACTACGTATCAATCAAAGACTGAGAGAGAACAGAGATTCTGGAGCACCTCAATTGATTGTTGAGGACCTTTGGGAACTATTACAATACCACGTTACTACTTACTTTGACAATCAAACATCGGGGATTCCTCCGGCTAGACACCGTTCAGGAAGAACACTAAAGACACTAACTCAAAGACTCAAAGGAAAAGAAGGACGATTCCGTAGCAACCTATCAGGTAAGCGGGTAAATTTCTGTGCTCGTTCAGTTATATCGCCAGATCCGTACCTTGGAATCAATGAAGTGGGTGTCCCTGAAAAGATCGCTCGCGAATTAACTGTCCCAATTAGAGTAACTATGAGGAACAGAGAGCAAATGCGTCAAATGATTCTACGTGGTCCCGATGTTCACCCTGGTGTAAATTATATTATCAGAGGAGACAAGAGAAGAGTAAGAATCAATGCTAGAAGTCGCTTGATTAATGCAGGATTTAGATGTCACAACCCAGAATGTATGGAAGAAACAACCATGCGTCCAGATATTCATGAAGTACTACCTGCGCCTAATTTCCTGCCAGGTTTAGTAATCAAGAAAGAAATCAGCCGTTCTGTGATTGACCCAAGTATTGAGGTTACTAACTATGTGGTCGATGATGAGG
>QXXX01000067.1:25991-28783 GCA_009887195.1 Candidatus Poseidoniales archaeon
GATGAGGCAACCATTGCTAACCTTCGTGGTGAAGATGTAAATGGTAATCCATTAGAAAAGGATGATCCAAGAGCAGCATTGCACTACAGATGGATGTGGGAATTAGAACAACTAGACAAAGTGAATCCTGAACCATTACCGGAACATTTGGATGTTATCTGTCCACATTGTGGCAGTCCTGAAGACCCAATCTATGGTGAGAGAACTGGTATTGAAGATAGACTTTCCACTTTCGACCGTGATGGTAATCCAAAACCAGGTATGCTCGTTGAGCGTCACTTGATTGATGGAGATGTCGCGATTTTCAATCGACAACCATCACTACACAGAATGTCAATGATGGTTCACGAAGTAAGAGTTATGCAAGGGCATACTTTTAGATTTAATCTAGCAGTTTGTACTCCATATAACGCTGATTTCGATGGCGATGAAATGAATCTCCACGTTATTCAATCTGAAGAAGCCAGAGCTGAAGCGAAAATTCTGATGCGTGTCCAAGAACACATACTAACCCCAAGATATGGTGGTGCAGTTATTGGAGGTATCCACGATCACATTTCAGGAGCTTATCTATTATCGAGACCTGGAACGCTAATTCGTGTTGAATACGGCCTAGAAATGCTAGGTAACATTGGATGGACAGGAAAACTACCTGAAATTGTCAAGGATGAAAACAACAAAGACTGTTTCCGTGGTCAAGATATCATTTCTTTGATTATACCCGATAATATCCACCTACGATTTAGAAGTCGTTCTAATGACGATGTTGTAGTTAGAGAGGGAAGTGTTGAAGGAACTCTAGATAAGCGAGCCATTGGTGCTGAAGATGGAAGGTTGCTAGACGCAATTGTCCAAACTAATGGACCTGAAAAAGGAGCTAAATTCTTGGATGAATTTACTCAATTATCGATTGCTGCATGTACTGCACTTGGATTTACTACAGGTATTGATGACGAAGATTTATCACCTATATCACTCGATGCAATTGAAAAAGCCAATGCTGATGCAAGGACTCTTGTTGAAGAAGAACTTGCGGCATTTGGTAAAGATGGTAAAGGCTACGAAACAAGACCTGGTAGAACTCCAAGAGAGACTCTAGAAGAGAATATCATGGTAATGCTAGATGAAGGTAAGCAGAAAGCTGGTGACATTGCTAAGGATGAATTGAATCAATCTGGTTCGACAAATGCAGCGGTAAATATGGCAATATCTGGTGCAAGAGGTTCAATGGATAACCTAACAATGATGGCTGGTTCAATTGGTCAAGCAAAGGTTCGTGGAAAGCGACTAGAAAGAGGTTACAACGACAGAGTTCTAGCTCACTTCAAGCGCGGCGGTCGTGGTGCTTTGGATAGAGGATTTATCTCCAATTCATTTAAGCGTGGTCTTGAGCCAACAGAGTTCTTTATGCTGTCAGTTTCAGGAAGAGAATCATTAGTTGACACTGCGGTTCGTACTGCAAAGTCAGGATATATGCAAAGAAGATTAATCAATGCTATGGATGACTTGAAGGTTTACGATGATGAAATGCTATCGGTAAGAAACACTGCTAACAGAATTATTCAGTTTAGTTATGGTGAAGATGGAATTGATCCATCTAGAGGTGTGCATGGTTCTCCATTCAACATTGATGTAATTGTCGATGATGCATTAGGTACCGAAGGCGCAACTGTAGTAGAAAGAAAATCACGAGAGCGAGACGAGAATGAAGAGGACATGGGTGCTTGGGAATTCGAGGCTGAAACAGAAGGAGGCGAAAACTGATGGTAGTAAAGAGTGCAACCAAGAAGAAACTAATGGATCTAGGAATTGATGAAAATTTTGCTCATATTCTAGCAGATGATCGTAAGAGGGATGATGTCAAGATATTGCCAGCAGAAAACATTGCTCAAATCTGTGAAACAGATTCTGAAACCGCTGGTAAAATCAAAGGAATTATTGATGGTGCAAACCAAAAAAATAAGTTAGCTAATAATGAAGCAATTGGTCCAGTAACATCGGTAAGACTGAGTCGAACAGGTCGCAAATCTAGAGCCAGGTCAAGGGTAAAATCAACTGCTGAGATTGATACTTACAATTCTGAAGCAAAATTGATTGGATTAGAAGATGAATTATGCGACGACCCTGTGTACAAATCACTTGTCGCTGCTGTTGAAGATTCTGGGTCCCGTAGATTTACTAACAGAATCTTTCATGACCTAACCGTTGCAATTCATGCAAGAGGTAAGAATAAAATCACTAAGCCTCAGGCGAAAAAGGTAGTTCAAGAATCTATTTTTGCTTTGAAAAGAGCCAGTATTGACCCATATGAAGCTGCAGGTATTATCACTGCGCAATCTATTGGAGAACCAGGCACGCAGATGACAATGCGTACTTTCCACTATGCTGGTGTTGCAACTGTTAACGTAACACAAGGTCTTCCTAGAATTATTGAAATTGTAGATGCTAGAAAAGTACCTCAAACACCAACTATGACCATTAGACTAGCTGGAGACAAGAGAAATTCTGCAGAAGAAGCCCAAAAATTGGCGGCTTCCATTGAAGTTACCACAACTGTTGGTATCGCAACTCTAGAGACTGACGTTGCTCAAAGAAGATTAGTTTTGAAACTAAACAAATCCAACTTGAAGCAGAAGAATATGACTGGTGCTGAAGTTAAAGACAAATTAGAACAAGCAACTAGACTTCTAGTTCAAGCAGACAAGGAAAAGAATCCTGGCAAGCTTACTATGATACCAGGAGTTCACTCTGTGGAAGACTTGGCAGACTTGGCGGAAAATCCACCATCTTAC
>QXXX01000067.1:28793-36626 GCA_009887195.1 Candidatus Poseidoniales archaeon
GCTACAACTCGAAGAAAAAATACGTGACCTAAGATTAAAGGGTATTCCTAACGTAGAAAGAGCAAATGTTCAACTTGACGATAAAACAGGTGAATATTATCTCTCAACAATCGGCTCAAATCTCTCAAGGGTGAGCGAAATAGAAACAATTGATAGAAGTAGAACATATACTAACAATATTATTGAAATCTATGAATATCTTGGTATTGAAGCTGCAAGACAAGCAATCGTCAACGAATTACAATTAACACTCGATGGTGCTAGATTAGAAGTCGACGTTAGACACTTGTTACTTGTTGCAGATGTCATGACATCAGAAGGTGAAGTTAGAGCAATTGGCCGACACGGAGTATCTGGGACAAAGCACAGTATTCTAGCACGTGCTGCATTCGAAGTTACCGTTAACCACCTTTTGAAGGCGGGAATTATTGGTGAAAGAGATCAACTAACTGGTGTTGCAGAGAACATTATTGTCGGTCAACCAATTTCATTGGGAACTGGTAGTGTAGAATTATACTACATCCCTGAAGAGTGATATAATCAACCATGAGAAACAATGTGGAGTATGGAGAGAAAAATATGGATTTAAGTAGACAATTGAAAAACGCAATATCGACAGGTAAACTGTTATTTGGACAAAGACAAGCAGTGGATGCATGTGCATCTGGTGAAGCAAAATTGATTATTCTAGCAGCAAATTGCCCAGAAGATTATGTCAATGCTTTGCATGCAAACCATCCAAGTGTCATAAAACATAGAGCAAATCTAGTCAATCGTGAACTTGGAATTGCTTGTGGTAAGCCATTTGCTGTTTCAACAATTACAGTTTTGGAAGGCGGAGATAGTGAAATACTTTCTCTTGATTCTAATATTGAATGAAATTTGAAATAGGCCCTAAATAGGGAAGGTTTCATTGCCTTCTCGTGACTAGCACATATAGGGCTAGCCTATGACACTCAAAAACAATGGGAAATCGCTTGTTGCAAACGTGTTAATTATTGTTCTAATTATCGGATCATTTACAGCTGTTAATCTAGATGAAACACCTGTTAATAGTCGAGTTTTAGAGGATAACTCACAGATTTCATCAAAGATGTTCAGTCAGAGAAATTCAAATGATTGGTCGGCATCTGCTAGTGCATCAAATCCTGCAGTGCTTAATTCAATCGATTCTTCATCTAGTAATGAATTAGTTGTGGCTGGAATCATTAGTGGTTCAACCACTATGTCTATGGGTTCAGCATCAATTACCTCTGGACAATATATTGAGCCATGGATTGCCAAATCAGATGCTAATGGTAATTGGCAATGGATTGAGCAAGTTTCCATCACAGGTGCCTCACAGTATGCTGAAGCAACGATAAACGATATTACCGTGGCATCAAATGGTGATATCTTTGCAACAGGGATGTTTTACGATACAATTTCCTTTGGCAGTATTACTTTGACCTCAACGGGATATTGGGATTGTTGGACTGCCAAGATATCTTCAACCGGTCAATGGCAGTGGGCTCAATCACTAAATGGTGATGGGGATTATGATGGCGTTACCGTTACTACTCTTGATGTGGTCTATGGTACATCGATCACCACTGATTCCAATAATGACCCCATTATTGGTGGTTGGTTTCTTGGTAATACTGATGTTGGAGTAGCGGCTGATACCGGTGCTCAAAATGGTGATGACATTGAGGTTTTTGTTGCCAAGTATTCCAATTCAGGTAACTTGCAATGGTATGACGTCGCTAGAGGTCAAGGCGCTCAAGAAGTCAATAGTATGGTTGTCGACTCAAGTAATAGTATTTGGATTTCTACGAATTTTGAAGTTAGTATGACATTTGGCAGCGTAGTAGCTAATGCAGGAATCAACGAGATTCCTGTTGGTATTGCAAAAATCAGTCAGTCCGGGAATTGGCAATCTGCTTATGCCACTACTGGTAGTGGTTCTGCAACAGTCACAGATTTCTCAATTGATGGACAAAATAATCTGCTGATGTCTGGAGTTTACTCTGGGTCAATCAACCTAGGCAGTTCTCTATCAAGTGCTGGTCAAAGTGATGCTTTCGCAGCAAGCATGTCGCCAACAGGGTCGTGGAATTGGGCAAAATCCGTTGGCGGAACAAGTTATGATTCTGGCTCGGGAATTGAATATGATTCCAACACTGGCTACACAATACTTGGGCTTTCATCTCAAAGTTCATTTTCTTTTGGAAGTCAAACTTTCAACACACGAGGATATAATGATTCTGTGATTGTTACTTTCGGACCAAATGGCAATCAAGTCGCTTTATTTGATGCCGGGAGTTCAGATGATGATGCAGTATCTGGAATCACGTTATTAGGCAATGGAGCATTAGCTGTAGGCGGTAACTACAACGGAACTATTGATTTTGGTACTTCGACTGCTCAAAGTCAGACCACTTCAGTACTAATGCCATATGTTTGGCTAACTGAAACTATAGCAGTGCTAGACGCAGATGGTGATGGAGTTGCAGACGATGAGGATAATTGTCCAAATGCTGCTAATCCAGGGCAGGAAAATACTGACCTTGATTCAGAAGGTGATGCTTGCGATTCTGATGATGATAACGATGGAATAACAGATAATTTCCCAGATAACTGTCCAAGAAATAGCCAAACCGGGTGGACTAGTACCAGAGATTTCAACGATCCTGCTAGTTCTACCGATTGGGATAATGATGGTTGTAAAGATGACCATCCAGAGGACAATGATGATGATAATGATGGAGTACTAGATGTAGATGATACTTGTCCAAGAACCTCATTTAACCCTCCTCGGCCAACATGGATTTCTGAGCCGGGCACTGATATGGATGGAGATGGCTGCCGTGACAGCGATGAGGACTTGAATGATGATGGCGATGCATTTGATGATTCATTCGATGATTGCCCTACATATTACGGAACATCTACTCAAGGTGAACAGGGCTGTGCTGATTCAGATCAAGACTCATGGTCTGACAATAGTGATACATGCCCTTTGCAACCAGGTAATTCAACAGAAAATGGTAAGATTGCTTGTCTTGATTCAGATGGTGATGGATGGGCAAATGTAGATGATGCCTTTGATTATGAAGTGTCTCAATGGCTAGATTCAGATGGCGATGGATTTGGCGATAATGCTGCAGGTGTTAATCCAGATGATTGTGTAGATATATCTGGTGATTCGCTTTATGACCGATTGGGTTGTTACGATTTTGATGGTGATGGTTACTCAAACCCTGAAGGTAATTGGGATTCTGATAATGGTGCTGACGCTTTCCCAGTGAATGCGCTACAGTGGTCAGATTTTGATGGCGATGGATTAGGTGATAATTGGGGTAACATATCATGGACGGACCGTCCTGAAGGATGGCCTGGTCAGTACGTAGAATCTATTGCCGAAAATGAACAAGATACTTGCCCACTACAGTTTGGTAATTCAAACCAAAATGGAGCATATGGATGTCCAGACCTTGATGGGGATGGTTGGTATGACGCGATTGATAGTTTCATCAACGAACCCAGCCAATGGGCGGATTCAGATGGTGATGGATTTGGCGATAACCTCGATGGTTTTAATGGAGATTATTGTAAAGACATAGCTGGAGATTCTACCGAAGACCGTAAAGGCTGTATTGACAGTGATAGTGATGGATACTCGGATACAGACGAATTTTGGACAAAATATAGTGGCGGAGATGTCTTTGCCCAAGATGCAACACAATGGTCAGATATCGATGGTGATGAATATGGAGATAATCCGGGCTATCCATTGTCTGATGATTGTATAGAAGTTGCAGGAGATTCCTCAGTTGATCGAACAGGATGCTCAGATTTTGATTCAGATGGATTCTCTGATCCAACAAGTGGATGGAACCTTTCTTCTGGTGCAGATGCTTGTCCTAGTGTAATTGGTAATTCCACAAATGATCGTAATGGTTGTTATGATAGTGATGGTGATGGTTACTCCAACAAGGATAACCAATGGAGTTATTCAGATGGAGCAGATGGATATCCGGATGACCCAACTAGATGGGGCCCTCCTCCAAGTAGCGATAGTTCATCATTTGGAACTGTGGCAATTGCTGGAGGTGGTGTTCTAATATTGGTTATTTTAGCCTCGCTTCTTTTCTTGCGCGGCAGGAATAGAGAGGATACTACGGTGCCAAGTCAAATGGGATATCATGACCAACAGACCAACTACGGGACACATGACAAGATTATTCCAGCAGTAAATCATCAACCAGCATCAAATGTTACACAACAATATCAGCAGTCGGCAGTTCAGTCAGACCCAGCCAGAGATTATTATCAAAATCTAGTTTCTCAAGGCTATCCACATGAGCATGCTGTAGCATATACCCAGCAATATTTCCCAAGTTTTCAAGGATGAACTGTTGGCTAACATTTCGTTAGACGCTAGAAATTATGTTTGAATACTAATCTCAAGTCAATACTTCTAGTAGCCTGTCTTGCTCAGCAGCCATACGTAGTTCCATAGCGATTCTTCGGCCACTAGACATTGGCTTTCTCCATGTGGCGTTACCATATGGATGGCCAACATTAACGTGTACGTTGGTTCCACCACCTAATCTTGGAGCTACATCATAAATGTAGTAATTCATATCCTTGTCGATACAGGTTTGAAGACAAAAGGGACCAATTATTCCTGGGTCATAGTGCTCTTTGCTAGCTTTGACAAACTTCTCACCAAGTTCGAATGCTTTTTCGAGTAATGATTCTCTAATAGTTGCAGTATTATGTCCTACAACAGTCATTTCAGGAATTTGTTGATGTATTGGCATTGTCATTTGTTGCGGAGCAGGAAGTCGAACATGGCCATCAAGCGATGATTCAAATCGCCAGTCAACACCTAAGAGTTCTAATTTCTCTCCCTCTTCTGCTAATGGGCTGTAAAAGAAGTTTAGATTAAACACTGGACCAATAACGTACCGTTCAATCCTAGCTCCATCAAGTGACGCTTGATCAATTACGCCTTCTTTGAGCAGAGCCTGAGATTTTTCACTATATTCAGTAAACGATGCACAGGTGAAGAAACCTCTCTCAAGTTTCTTTTGAGCATGATGTAATTTGACAATCACAAGACAATCAATATCTTCTGGATTACTTATTGCTTCTGGAAATGGGAGGCCGGCTTTTTCCAAGATCCAGTAATAATCCTGTTCTTCTGTTCTTTCCTCCATTCGCAACATATTTCTAGAACCAAATAATGGTACTTTGAAAGTATTTTCAACATCGTCAATTGTCGAATAAGAAGTAAATGAACGGTTTGGAATATATACTACATTTCTCTTACGCATCTCTGTTTGCATATCTGGATTCATAACATCATTGAATGAAGACATTATGATGCTTTTGTCAACCATTCCTCTTACAACTCTGCCAGAGTTAGTTCGGTGTGTTTTGAAATAATTAGCATATGTTTTGTGACGTCCTTCTTTGCAGTATGCAACTGTAGGGAATCCTTCTTCAATCGCACCGTCACATATATCTAATGCCGAATGCGATGCAGTCATGCCAATTCGCAGTTTAAGTCGGTCATAGTTGTCAACAATTTGAGCAACCTCTTCTCGATTAATCATGGTCATGCCTCACATTTGCTTTATTACAGACGGTATTTGATGTTTGACATCAGTCAAATTTCTGTAATTGCATAAGTTCTTCAGTAGATAATGTGTCTCCCGACATAAGTTTACTCATCAAATCTTGAACTTGAACTCTTGCCCCGGATTTATCTTTTCCGTTACTGACACCAGACATTGCTGATAGCATATCTTGAGCAGAGTGTAGACAACGAAGAGATACTATGTACAAATGGTGTGCTTTGTCGGCTTCTTTCTTTGATTTACGTAATTCTCTGTGGCATGATTCAGCCTTTTCTCTTTGCTTGTCAACTTCTTTGTTCCACTGAAGCATCAGTTCATGTGCTTCTTGAGCAGCATTAGCTGCATTTTGTACTTCTTCGTGTGCTTCCTCTTGTTCTGCTAAAGCAGCCCTTAAGTCATCTCGAAGGGATTTCATATCGTCATTTTTGTCATCAACAGAGTTCATCTTTTTGAGTAAAGAACTGATTTCTTTCATTCTTTTCATGACCTTAGTTTCATTTTTACCAGTGTGTCGGCCTTGTTCAAACTCTCTTTCGAGTCTCTGAAGTTCACGCTTTAGTGTGTGTGGGGTGACCGGCTTTTGGCCTCTTCGACCTCTTTGATTATCTTGTTCTGGAGCACCACCTCTTGACACATCAAGTTTAGACTTAATGTCCTTTACTTTGACGTTTGCATCTTGTCGAATTTGCTTCTTTTCTCTAACCAGTTCGTTCATTTGCTCTCGAATGTCTCTTTGCTCACGAACTTGAACAATTAACTCTTTGACTTCTCCATTGAGTTCATTTCTAGCGGTTGAATGGGTTTTTGACTTCTTATTCCACTCATCTCGTGTTTCACGAAAAGCTGTCGCTTTTTCGTTAACCATATTCTTCTTTTCTTCGAGAACTTGACTGATTTCTGCCATTGAAAAACTCACCTTGTTGTGTAAGATTCTCACCTTACACTCCCTTGCGACTGATATCCCCCATTTAATGCTTGATATTTTGCATTGCGCACAGAACTAATCAACTTATCTTGAACTTGCCTTGAGGTAGGCATTCAGTCTGTCGGTGGCGGCGGATATTTGATGCCTTATTGCGCCAAGATTACACTTTGCTAAACAAAAGGCGATGAGGGTGTAGTTTCTCTCCAGTTTTTGCACCATAATGATATGTTTATCGGTAATCAAGGTAGTCGATTGAAATTCTTTTGAATCGTTTAGATTATTACCCAACTGTGACATTAGGTGATTGTTTTTTTCTTGATTTGGTTCGATTGCTTTGACAAAACCATCCCCGTCAAGCAGAGCAACGCTCTGGATATCCTTTGATTCGCACAAGTCAGACACCACAAACTCTTCCATGAGTTGACATATTGGTTAGGTGTATAATTTTATACTGTTCCTACCATCATATATCCATCTTCGTCAGCGTAGTAATTTTCGATGGTCTGTTGGATGTTTAGACCAAACCGTTGGTAAAATTTTTGAGCCCTTATATTTGACACTCGTACTTCCAATTGGATTGTATTGCTTTC
Source organism: Candidatus Poseidoniales archaeon (assembly GCA_009887195.1). GTDB lineage: Archaea > Thermoplasmatota > Poseidoniia > Poseidoniales > Poseidoniaceae > MGIIa-L1. The sequence goes on from QXXX01000067.1 coordinate 35,939, forward strand.
TATTGCTCTTGATGTTGTGAATAATTCTTTAATCACTTTAGTTCCAAGACCTTGCCCCTGATATTGTTTTTCTATCACTAACGCAACGATTCTCACTCTGTCATCAAATATTTGTTTTGACCACAAAACCCCGATCAATGATTTTGGATGGGGGTAATCTTGATGATTTATCAATAGACGATTACCATTCCATTCAGGTATTTGCAGCATTCTGAAAGTGGAATCTGTGTATGATTCACCAGTCTCTTGCTTGAACAGTTGACTAATTCTTAACTTCCAGGTTTCAGGCATATCCTCAGGTTTTGGACCTAGAATCCATGAACTATTACTCATAAAAACATCTCCTAGTATCATTGATTTTTAGAAGATTTACCTCTTTTACCTCTTTGAGGAGTAACTGAATGATTATTTTTTTTGTGCTTATTTTTACCCTTTCTGTGTGTTGCTTTGGTTTTATTTACGGAACTTAATCCTCCGTTTTTCAATAAAACCTCTAAGTCTTGCAAAGAAAAAGAATCCCCAGAAACGACTTTACTTTTTACCGCATTCACTTTATGATTGTCAACGAATTTCTTTCTCTTTCCTTTGTGCCTTGAATGTTTATTATTCTTAAAATGAGTTTGTTTTCTGAGCCAAGCCTCAAGGCGACCAATTTCTCTCCTCAAGTTTCTACGCTCTCTTTTGAGCG
>QXXX01000067.1:36636-42525 GCA_009887195.1 Candidatus Poseidoniales archaeon
TCTATCATTTCTTGTCTGATATCTTTGATATGTTCAATTGAATGTTGCTGTTGTTCTAATAATTTCAGGAACTCTCGATGGTACTTTCGAGCAAGTTTGGAGTGTTCATACATACTTTGAAGTTCAAAGAACCAAGAAAACATTTGTTTTTCTTTTTCTAGGCTCAGTTCTACTCGATTTGTAGTTTCAGTTGTCAATATAGAATATACTCTTGAGAGCTCTTCCTCAATGAAATGTACTGGTATGTAATGATTGTTTGAGGAATCACGCTTACTTTGTAATTCATCAATTTTAGAACGTCTTGGCCTTAGTTCTGAAGATAAACCAGCTTGTTCCTTGGCTAATTCAGCATTTCTTCGTAATGCTTTGGACATTTTGATCGCCTCATTACGTTCACTTTCCCTTACTACAACACTCTTTTCAACCTCTTTTAGTTGTTCATATAGTATCTTTAAATCTTGCTTGGTTTTGTCATCATCTTGATTTCTTAAATCTTCAAATAAGTCAAGTGTTGGCTCATTTGGGGTTATTTCAGGGTATTTGGTTTCAGTTATTATACTCCAATCGGTATTTTCAGAAACCAATTGATAAGCCCTTATTACTTCGTCTCTTATTTCAAAAACCCCCTCGACGTCAAGTACTCTACTTAGGTCATGCTTGTTGTCGAATGGGTCTTCAACGGGTAGTGCGAATTTTCCAAGTCGCTTTATTTCGGAATCTTGTATAGCATCACTAATGTAGGGTTTAGTAGCAACCCAGTTCTTTTCCTTTCGGGTTAATATTTTTCCGGATCCAACAGATATTACTCCATTATTCCATGGCCAATCTTTGGCAAGTACCTCAAAGAATCCACTCAATAATTCTCCAATAGTGGACTTGTTTTGAGTGGTGAAACTTAATTCTTCATTTAGAAACATCCCGATGTCATAGTTTGTACCGTCGATATTAACTGTATCCGAGTCATCTTTTTTCAATAAATTTGGTAGCACTTTCTGCTCTAATGATTGAAGGTAATTAATTGCAATTAAGGTCCATGCATAGGAAGAGAACGTACCCATGGCCGCATCTGAGATTCCACGGCTTCTTGCCCAATATTTGATGGAAATAATGAACGGTTTCACTCTAGAATCTAATGCTGAGTATCTACGTAGTAGTTCGGTATTGTGTACGGCGAGACTGTTATTTATCGAAATATCGACAGGGATTTTTGATTGGCTATCAATAAATTTGACAATCGGTACTTTTGCAGTAGTAATTAATTTTACATTATCCATGCCATCTTCATTAAGCATTCTTGCAATCTTCTTTAGAACTTTTTTGGGCTTTTCTCCGTTGAATTGTAAACATAGGTCGATGTCTCCGTTGATTAAACTAAGACCTGATTCAAAGGAACCAAAGGTAGTAACCTTAGAACCTCGGAACTTATTTGTTAGTACTTTAGTCAAATGTTTGATAATACCATTTCTTCGCTTCAACAAGTTATCAGAAGTGTTTTGACTAGAGACAAATTTGTTAATTTCTGTGTCTAGATGGTTCGTATTTTCTACAACGTAACTTATTTTAGATAAATCTAAACTTCCAACCTTCAAAGCTGTGACATAAGGCCAAGATTCAATCTTACCGATATCAAAATTTATTCGTTCAAAGTCAGCAAGCAACTTATGCCCCCCTGTTCATATTTTTCTTTCGATTAGTACGGTGTATTTGTCTACTAGATGGTCCACCATCTGCAACCCTTTTGGCGTCAATTAACAATTCTTCAAAACCATCATTAAGTCTTGACTGCCAGAATTCGGCAGCAGTTTTTGACTCAGCTAATGATGATGATAACTTAGTGAATCTCGATTCCAATTTCCTACGATGACCTTCCGCTTCATTCCATTCTTGTACCAAGACCAAGTAACTTGGGTTTAGTTCACCTAGGGCAGTGTTTGCTTTGTTCGATTGAGTTAATTTGGCGGAAAGTGTACTATTTGACTCCAAAGATGTAACGACTTCCGATAACTTTTCCAAGTTTTCATTAAACTCTTCGACACTAGTGTTAGCAACTGATAGTGCTTCGATTATCTGTGATAATTCTAGTTGTTGCTCTTCTTTGAGATTTTCTATCGGGAAATCTTGTTTAAATGCGTGAGTGACTACCTTCCTTTCCATTTTAAGTGCAGAGATTTTACCCTCTAATTGTTCTTTATTACTACGTGCTTGACGAGCAATTTTTTCAGCAGTATGCTTTTCATCCCCCGTTTGCGATAATAATTGAGGTAGTGATTGAGTGATTCTCTCACGCTTGTGAAGTATCAATTTTGTGAGGACTTCTGTTCTCACCGCCATCAGGTCCTCGGGTGTCACGCCTCGGGGGTAAAATTCAATGTTGAAAAACATGGCGCAGGAGTTAACTACGGCGTGAAGGTCAAGAACCCTCAGTATTACCGGGTATTATGGCGGGGGACTCAAACACTGTTTTCCCAAAAGTCAGCGTCATATTCGTGCTAACATTACTGTTGTTAAATCTGCCAACTGCTGCAGCAAGTGGTAATGGTGTATTGATTAATAATTCGACAATTAACCTAACTGATTTTCAATCCACCAATGACTCATATTTTTCTCTAGAATTTGATATTGACGCATTTGGTCAGAGTTCAACAGGTTACTATGAAGGTACAATTCATTATGAGATGCAAAAGATAGATGGTTCAGTTTTGTCAAATCAAAGTGTTAATTTCAATATATCAGAGGCTAGCAACCAACAAATAGTGGTTAATCTAACTGGCTTAGACATTGGTTATACTGTTGTTGTTTTGGGTTTAACAGGTGATGTTGGGATCGAGTCACAAAGTCATTCGAGTAACTTTGAAAGAACAATTCATCGGCTAAATCCTCTAAATATTTCTATTGCAGAAATCAGTTCAATACTCTTTGAACCGGTTGATTCAACCAACACTGTGACTGGAAATAATACCATTTCAGATGGCGATTACTTACAGCTTCAAATACCGATAATTAACAATGGGGATTTTGACTGGAATGGTTCGTTAAGTATTACCATAGATGATGGTAATAGTCTTGAGCAAGGGGTTTCAGAAGAATTTCAGGTAAATGACTTTCAAACTGTAATAATGATTTATAATTCCACAAATCAATTCTTTGAAGGTGATTTAATTGTCACGATTGAATTAGTTGGTGAAAATGATTCTTACTCAGAAGATGATACAAGATCATTCACGATATCAGTCCAGCCACCACCGTTGCCATTAATACAAGTTGAGATAAACTTGGTTGACGAAAATCTAGTAGCAGGCGATCCGCTTCCATTTGAGGTTGTGATATACAATAACGGTACGGTTGCTTTCACTGGAGAATTGAATTGCGACTTTAACGGGGAATCAGTAAGTGAATCATCCATAATCACCGCGCCACAATCAATTGTTTCGAATAATATCTCCGTATTGACCAAGCCAGGTCTGATCACGTGTGAGGTGACAGGGCAACGAATGGATGTTTCATCCAACAACATTTCAATAATCCAAATCAATGTAGAATCTGCAATGTTTGAACTTGCAGGAAGTTCATCACCTTCAGCATTAGGAGGTCCTTGGCACGCTGGGGATGAAGCACAGATGTCTTTGTTGATTAGAAACTCCGGTGAGATAACTGGTAATGCTTCACTGAAGATTGAGTCAAATGGTGTCATTATGCAGGGCCAATCAATCAATTTACTTCCGGGTGAGGCAGGAGAAGTCACTCTGTCAATGCCATTAACTCAAATTGGTCAACAAACACTAAACTGGTCACTATACACAACTGATGGAGATACAATTGGTGACCTTTTTGGTTCAATTTCCATTCCTGTTGCTCAAAGGCAAACACTTGATTTTACATTTACTGAGGTGACTTGGGATACTGATGATGGAATTGATGCTTCATGGTCAGTCGACCTTTCCAATGGAATAGAACGCAACGTTAATATCAAAATAGGGTATTCATATCTGTCTGAAGAAACTACAATATTTGATGTTGACATGATATTGCAGCCTGGAAATACTGCGGGGCAAATTAATATTGGAACAATATCTGCGGATTTTGTAGTAATTCGAGTTCAAGAGTTAAATTGGATAGCAGAATCATCTTTTTCATCCTATACAAAATCAGTACCAGATGACCGGCCAAACTATGATATTGAGTTCACTGGTCAATCAAATCCTAATCGACCAAGTGCCGGTCAGCAGTCTACCGTTAGTGTGACGGTGTCCAATAGTGGTGAAACTTCAGGTCCAAATGGGAATTTGATTCTTTATGGGCAAAGTGGGAAGATCCTAGATCAAAGAACGACTGATGGTCTAGCTAGTGGTGACTCAACATTAATTACTTTCAGTTTCCCGTGGCCTGAGGGAAGTGAAGTGACGCTAAATTGCAAATGGGATTATGGTGAAGATTCAAGCAGCATTGATCGTCAATTCATTTCGAGCGTTATTGAAGAAGATTCAAACAAAACATCAATTCCATGGGGGGGTATTCTTGGGGGTCTAGCAGTAGCTGCAGTAATAATATTACTAATTAGGTTGAAGGACTCGAGTAACACTAAACCTCAAGCTGTTAAATCATCAATTTCTGCGAGTAAAAAACCAACAGATGTTTCAGCAATTAAAGTCGAAATAAGTTGTCCTGAGTGCTCTAGGCAGTTAAGAATTCCACAGAATTATTCTGGTACAGTAAAATGTCCAGACTGTTCTAACAGTTTTGCAGTTGATGATTCTACCGAAGAAATTGAAGAAGAAGAAGAAGAAATAGTCGAAACTCAAAATGACGGTAAAATCGAAATTTCATGCCCAGAATGTAGTCAAAGTTTGCGTATTCCAAGTTCAGGTTAGGGATTATTGTGTCAAGCGGCCATTTCCAAGAGTTTGAAGATGAGTATCTGGAGATGATGTACCAATTTTATGAAAAAGATCCGGACTCAAGAGTACGTACTGGTGATTTGGCAGAGGCTTTGCGTGTCACCCCAGCATCGACTACAGAAATGGTGCAAAGACTAGCAGTTAAAGGATTTTTAGACTATGTTCCTTACAAGGGATCAAGTTTGACAGAACAAGGCCTTATTCACGGTAAGAAAATGAAGCGTAGGCATAGGTTAGCAGAAGTTTTGTTAGAACATCTACCGTTTGATGGTAATCAACATTCGACAGCTTGTCGACTCGAACACGCAATTGACGATGATTTAGAGGTTGCGTTAACCATATATTTGGACAACCCTGTAAAAGATCCTAGCGGGACTAAAATACCAAGTATGTCATCTGATATCGAAGCAAGAGTCACAAAATTAAATTCGGGTCTTAGTTCACTAGCAAATCTGGCAGTTGGCCATCGCGGTATTGTGAAAATAATCGCATTGGGTAAACTGGATACCGATCTTGTTAAACAATTCAATATCACTATTGGCGATGCTATTAGCAAAATCGGAGACAATAGTTATCAATGTAATGATTCAGATATCCAGTTGCATGACGACATAGCTGCAAAATTCATAATAAGTCATTAAACTACATTTATTTGACTCAACACTTTAGAATGGTGTCGACTTCGACCGCTCATGGGTGATGAAGAAATCACTGACCAACCTGATAATTCTAAGGTTGAAGATGATTCAGTCAATGCGGATGATAATCACGCTAATCCCGATTCAGAGCAAAGCTTTAGTGATACTGTCAAAGCATTGAGTAACAACTCGATAAAAAAAATCAGGCGATGGAACAACGAGGCGTTTTTATACGCATTTGACCGTCAGTTAATCTCCTTTGGATTAAGATTATTATTATTCTTGCCAGGGTTTGCGATTCTGACTTTTTTTGGAGCATGGGCTTATGCTAACTCCTCACCGGATTGGTGGGACAG
>QXXX01000068.1 GCA_009887195.1 Candidatus Poseidoniales archaeon
TTCGTCATGTCCATCTTCATCATGTCCGTCTTCGTCATGATCATCGTCCATTGCCGGGAATGTTAGCTGATGTAGTACGCTTTCTGCATGGATTTCTGGCATAACTGCTGAATGGCCGTTAGCGAGTTGAACACTTTCGAATTCACTGTCATCTAGGGTCTCGCACAAATCTGCAATTAGTAATGATTCGTAATCTAGGAGTGTTTCTCCGGTTGGTAGTGTGTGGGTTTGAACCGATAGCGGGGCATCGCTACCAAGTCCTGACAAAGTGGCGTCTACCCACGGCTCAAGTTCGAGTCCGTGATAGAAGAAAATGTCACTCTGTTGGAGCCTAATTATGTCATTTGCTGTTGGTTCGTAATCGTGAACCGGTATGTTGGAAGTACTCATTAACTCTACGGTAACCTCATCTCCAACAATTGCTTTCACTAGTTGCTGAACGTGATACGTCGAAGCCATTATTGTGCCGATTTCCTCTGTTGTAGGTTCATCGGTATCCGCTTCTAGACATCCAGCGAGACTGGAAAAAATCATCAATAAACTTACTAAAACTGCCCTATGCCAATTGTTTTGCATGCTGTTGCCGCCTTCTATTAACTATTTAAAAAATGTTAATAATTAGTGATTGGCGAATTATTATTACTGAGCGCTGGCTGGTTGGTCCATGAGCCAAATAATATCCTTTAGCGCCGACAAATATTTTGCTGGAATTTTAGATGACCTAATTGACAAATCGGGGTATCAAAATCGTAGTAGATTCTTGCGGGATGCGGCATTGTATTTTTCCGAAATGCAACAACGTGGAGATTTAGAGGACATGAAGGATGATGAGGTTGTCCAGGGGCATTTGATTGTTTATTTCCAGCATGGTATTGAAAGTAAGTTACTTAATATTCGGCACTCTACTGAAATCGATGTGGCAACAAATAATCATAGCAGCCTTAAACAAAGCCATACCTGTGTAAATGTTATGGAAGCAACCGGGCCTGCAAGAAACTTTCGTGAAGTAATAAAACAGTTAAAGAATACTTCAGATGTCGACAAAGTGGTATTTATCAGTGCGCCGCTTAGAGATCAAGGATGTTGTTAATCTACCTCAGAAAGTAAGTACTTTGTCGCTACTCTGTACCCACTGTGAACACTCCGCCATAGTAGAATATTGCGCACCATCGTAGTAGCCTTGACCTTTGAGTACCCCACACCTCTGCTGGCATGTGCCACACACTTTTACTGGTACTCCTTTAGCAATCAGTTCTTTGGTCATCATAACCATGTCTTCAACACCTTCAGGAGGAGTGATTCCATCTCTAGCCAAATCTACACTATCATTCATTAAAAATATTCTAACTTTGACCCCTTCACTGTGCAATTGTCTTGCTAATCGAAGTGCATTCCATGTGACATCAGTCCCGTCGTAGGGCTGGTGGTTTAGTATCAGCAATGTTGCCATAAGGACCCCTAGCGACAGGCGAGATATATACATGGTTTCAAATGGTAAAACATAAGGCAAAGTCTATGGGAACAAAATTTCACGCTTTTGCAAAGTGGTTTGTTCCTCAAAAGAATAAGGTTCACATTGCGGTTTTCATCCTGTCAATCTTCATGATTCCAGGCGCCCTTACCGCACTACAACCTATCGATATGGAATCATATGAAATGGAATCTCCTGAACTAACGGCTCAAACCATCATCAATGATGAGTTCTCTAATTCAGAAATAATTCTTGGCTTTGTTATCTCTGCTAGAGACCCTGCCTATGTTCCAGCTCAATCAGAATGGGTACCTGTGCCCCCGATGAGCGATGGTGCGCCGGATTATTCATCGTTGCCCGATGTGGGTGAGATGGTCGAATCTGGAGTTCCGTGGCAAGGTATTTCGGCACCAAAGGGAGGCATTGTCAACCTAACGGTGTTACAAGAAATCGACGCTAAAAAGCAGATTGTCAATGACCATGTATTAGCGCCTGCACTCAAGCCACTGGTTAACGACGTAACAGGCCATCAATACAATGGAGTAATGACCTTGTCTGATATTTTTCGAGGGTTTATGAACGGCACTTCGATTCTTACCCAACCGGGTTTAAGCTCGCTTGGCATACCCACGCCAGCCCCAACAAATTGGAGTGATTGTGGTGTTCTAGAATGTCTAGAGTTTGATGACCTGAATGTAACTCAAGACCACATAGACCTAGCTGCGGTTCGCATGGCTAATGCGCCGGAAAACAATTTTCTTCGCTGGCTGTCCCTAGATAGAGGCTTTTATCCAGATATTAACTCATTACAAACAGGATCAATTGGCGGCGAATTACAACTCGATGGGAGTTGGCTAAACGGGATTAACGGCAGTGGCCGTTGGTCTGCTTCCTCAACTTGGTTCTTGGTACAATATGATAGTGCGAAATTAGAAGAAATGGGTTGGGAAGTAATATGGAAAGATGCCCATCAAGAAAAAGCACTCAACTTTTCTGATGATGGATTTATTGTCGGAGGGTACCGGCTTGACGATGGCAAACTAGTGGTTCATCCGCCTAGATATGATGAGGCTGTATGTCAAAAATTACAGGACGAAAGTGGTGGCTGTTCAAGCGAATGGTCGTACATGGACTTAGAAGGTAAACTACGCTCGAACGACCGCACAACAATCACCTTACTAGTTGGACAAGGAGTAAATGTTGAGGTCAACCGGGAATTGCAGTCCAGTGCCGGACTAATTGTTCTAATGGGCTTTGTCATTGTCGGTTTGCTGTACGTCAGTTTGCGAAGATGGACTGATGTTGGTATAGTTATTGTTGCCCTGGGCGCTGCATTACTCTGGATGCAGGGCATGATTGGCCACGTGGCTAATTTCTCTTCATTTTTCGGATTCTCAATTATCGCGAGATCACAGTTCTCCAATTTGCTACCAATTTTGGTACTTGCCTTAGGCATAGATGATTCGCTTCACGCACTTCATAGATACAAAGAAGAGCGGAAAAACGGGGCGGATACTACCGCTGCTACCGAGGTGACAATAACCCGTGTAGGTCGGGCGATTATGCTCACATCTCTAACTACTATGGCGGCTTTTGCGGCTAATTTGTTTAGCGATGTTGCGGCATTAAGGTCATTTGGTGTTGAGGCCGCTCTGGGAATACTATCGGCATTCTTACTAACTGGTTTATGGGTGCCGCTAATCCGGTTAAGTGTGGATGAATGGATGGTCAAGCGAAACAAAGATATCACTGAAAAGCAGATGACTCATCTGGTTTCTGAAGATTTATTGCGTAAAATTACTACCACTTCTGGTAAAGCAAAGCCTTCGTTAATCGTTGCCTTGATTGCGGCATTGATAACAATACCAGCCGCAGTAGGAATGGCCCAGTTAGAAGGCGACTTCCGCGTCGAAGATTTCCTTGACGAGAGTTCTGATTTCGCTCGTGGTGTGGCAATAGTGACCGAACGGTTTGCCGACGAGGGTGAGCCGGCTTACCTATTGATTGAAGGCGATGTCCTTGACCCTGATGTCTATGCTGCTATCGATATTTTTAGAACTGAGATGGGGGTTTTACCTGACGGGGTTGCCGATAAAATAACTAAACTCCCCAATGGCGATATTGATATTTTGGCGCTTGATGAAATGGTCTTCGCAGCTCAAGGCTCTCTCGCTCTTGACCCTACACCATTTGAGGCGGCAGGATGGAATTCCACAATGGAAGGCCATGGTATGAATTGTTCAGATGATGGCGCTGGGCCATTACTAGATTTGACCGACCGTGACTGTTTGTCCTACTTCTACGGTTTCTTAGTCCTAAATGGTGTCCCAGGAACTGGTCCTATTCCGGACATCCCCCCAAGTATTGTCGAATTATACATCAAGCCTGAAGTCGAACTCGACCCACTAAAGCCTTGGTTAGATGTTAATGGACAACCGGCAGAATATGATCGCATGCTAATTCGTTTCGGTATGACTTCTCCTGAAGACTTCCCCGGCATGGGTGAAGGATTGGAAGAATTATGGCGAGACCTTGAAGTCTTCACCAATCTATCTAGCGGCACAATTGCTGAGGCAGGCGAACAAACCGACGATAAACCACTTAATTGGGTCATGATAACTGGCAGACCGGTCACCAGGTATGTGGCATCTGATGCTATGCAAAATGAAATGCAATCTTCATTGATTCTAGGTTCACTGTTCGTCTTTATCACCCTATCAATCGGTTTCAAGTCGTTTAAGCAAGCTAGTATTACGCTAATACCAATTTTACTGGTTGTGGTATGGTTGTACGGCCTGATGTATGCTGCAGGTTCATCGCTGAATATCGTGACTGTCACAATTGCTACGATATCGCTTGGGGTAGGTATTGATTATTGTATCCACGTTACCGAACGGTATCGTGAAAGTCGGGAAAAAGGCGAGTCGCACAATGAGGCTTTAGTTGCGGTTGGTGGCGCTTGTAGTCTTGCCCTAATTGGTAGCGCTGCCTCAGATATTGCTGGATTCAGCGTAATTGCTTTATCGCCGATGGGACTGTTTAGTAACTTTGGAATTTATTCAGCCGCGATGATTGCCTTGTCCCTCATCGCAAGTCTTGTTTTGACCACTGCTGCGTTAGGGATTTTGGCGCTAATGATGCGTGATGATTCAGCGCCTATGGCAATTCATCTTGAAAACGAGTAATCTTTCGACGGACAAATCTGACTACACTCAATTTATCCGCTATCTTCATCAATGACTTATTTGAGGGCGGAACGCTTCCACCGGGGTTGGCCCCATGGCAGTGGTGAATTTAATGTCTGAAAATGAAAACGATGAAGACTGGATGAAATATGCCAATGCGGGCTTTGGACAAACTAATTATTCACTCTGGGAAGATGATGAAAACGCGGTATCGAATGCTGATAATGAGGAACCAGAGCAGCTAGACCCGTTACCCACTGAACAACTAGGCACTCACATGGAAGAGGTCCCTCGTGCGCCAAATCCTGCAGGATTGAAGCATTTGGTTAGAATTGGTTGCTGCGACCATTGCATTGGTCGACTTGGTGGTAAGAAACGGTTTAGCCAAACAATTGAAGATTCGGGACAAGAAGTCCGTAAGACTGTCGTAAGTGCAAATGTGCACTTGGCAAAAATTAGAGAAGAAATCCCGCTTTGTCCGTTCTGTGAAAATTTATTCGAGGAATCAGACTTACTTGCTGACATAATCTATGATGCAATACAACCTTACCAAATCAAACGTTTACAATTAGGTACAAGATTTCCCAAAGACCAAGTTGAGGAAGAAGATAACCAGAGAAAACGCTTCGGTGCTGGTGGTTCAGATGGTTTGAAAACCGGACTAGTTACAGAGATTGCGAGAAATTTAACCTCCAGGCTAAAGGGTGCTAAATTGGTCAATGAGAATCCACATATTCTTGCTTTAATCGATGTCCTAACGCTTACTGTATCCCTTGACATAAGGTCGCATTACATTTACGGTAGATATCAAAAACTCGAAAGAGGTATTCCTCAAACAAGGTGGCCATGTCGTGCCTGCAAAGGACGCGGATGTGAACGTTGCAACGACACTGGTTTGCAATACAAAAGAAGTGTTCAAGATTTAATCGGCAACCCTCTGCTGGAAGTATTTGGCGCTCCTGAACATTCATTCCACGGTATGGGCCGAGAAGATATTGATGTTCGGTGCATGGGTCGCGGGAGGCCTTTTGTCATTGAAATGAAGGAGCCGATGGTAAGAGATTTTGATTACCAATATGCTATGCAACTAATCAATGAAGCGGCCGGTGGATCAATACACATAACTGACCTACGCTCGTCAAATAAAAGTGAAGTTGTCAGAATCAAAGATACCCCCGCAGAAAAATCCTACACCATCAGATTTAGCATTGAGCAGATGAAAGAACGCGAATATGCTGTGCTGACAGCTCCGTTAGATTTAACCAAAGACTCAACTAAAAAACCAAATAAAAAGCGACATCGAAGAGGCGACAAACGCAAAGACAACACAAAGCCACTGCCAGCCGAAATTATTACTGAAGAACAGGGCCCCTCAGAAGAAGAATTGTCGAAAATGAAGAAGGGTGAATTAGAAGCTATTTGTGCTGAAAATAATCTAAACAAGACTGGTAAAAAGGCAGAGTTGATCGAGCGAATCCTTGCTATGCCGGCGCCAGGCAGTGCCCTATTTGAATTACCTAGCGATGAGACAATAATCTCGACGATTTTATCGCTACACGGAGTAAAGTTGTATCAACGTACTCCCGACCGTGTTGCTCATCGAAGAGCGGACCTAATTAGAAGGCGAGACGTGATTGATGTCAACAAGCCAGTCGTCGAAATTATGGCAGATGGTACAAGAGAAGTCGAAGTTACCCTTCGCTGTGAATCTGGTACCTATGTCAAGGAAACCATCCATGGAGACAATGGCCGCACACAGCCCAGTGTTGCATCTTTGCTGAAGGCAAAGTGTGAGGTTATCTGGCTAGATGTTGGGGATATTCATGCCGATTAACTCACCTGTTTTTACTCGGTTATTTTCGTCGCGGTGCTTATATGCGATTGGTAGGTCGGCAAACTGCTTCGAAGATGGCATTATGCTGTGTCGGAGTAAAGTGAGGCGAAAATCATGAAGCGTTCAAAGGGCCAGAGAGTAAGAACTCGAAGCATTCTAAGAAGGAGAAAAAAAGAACGTAGTCGCTTGAATATCAGCCGTGTGTTGCACGATTATGATACTGGTGACCGTGTTGCAATCGTATTAGACGGTGGTCAACAAGGCGGAATGCCGCACAGAAGATTCAACGGCAGAACTGGATTTATTCAGAAGAAACAAGGAGTTGCGTGGATCGTTGCAGTAAAAGACGGCAACATGCAAAAGACTGTCATTGCTAGACCAGAACACCTACGCCCATTGGAGTGATTTACTTGACCGAAAAAGAAAAATTTGTTGACTTTGCTACTGTAAGAGACTTGCTTGAGGGAGCCCAAGAAAGAAGGGGAGATCTAACTTACGAACAGGTTGCTGCACTACAGCATGCCCAATGGGCTGCCAGTGAAGGCAGAGTCGGTTACAAGACTAACCCGGATGTATTCGTAAGCCTAAAGGCTGCACTACTTGAGATGGACAAGCTTGCTCAATATCCTGACCTCGCTGCAAAACTTGCTGAACTAATGCCATTATATCCTAGCGATGTAAAAGCAGTATTGGTCTCCAAGAGAATTGCTATTGATGAATCTGAAATCAACGCAATCCTAGACACAGTAAGGCAACATGTTGGCTTCGAGTGAAATTATCCGAGATGATTTCATGAGCGGTTTTAGTCGTGACCGCAATGTCAAAATTCCAAAAAGGTCTGATAAGAAGAGCGGTGCTAAGCCTTCACAATACTTGCCAACAAGACCTGCAGAAGGTCGTAAAGAGGTCGTAAAAAAAGTCGAACACAAGCCTCGTACTAATCGACGACCAGACAATCAACGTCGACAATCCCCAACGCATCGTGGCAATAGAGGCCGAGGTAACACTTCAAGAGATAAGCCGCAGCGTCAACGCCGCCCAACTCCTCTTGATGACGAAGTTTGGGCAAGAGTTATCGAAAACGATCCTAAAACCAATGTGATTGTTGCCTTGGGTGAAAGTAAGATGTTACTTGGCAGATTTGCCGCTAAGAACTCCAATTCTTCAGTTGGTGATCGAATATATGTCGGCGTTGATGGCCACAAGCGTACCGATGTTGGAGATATTCTAGGTATGGCGAAAATGGAACTATTGTCTAATTCTGCAGCCAGTGATTTACCATTAATCATTCAATTATTCATCGAAGAAAAATCGGCTCACTTTATCAAGGCATTTTTCAATATTGCAGGCCCGCTATCGCTCAAACAACATGCCTTCGAACTACTTCCAGGCATTGGTAAAAAGAAGGCTTTGCAAATGGTCGAGGTTAGAGGCTCGAGTGGCTTTACCAGCATTGAACACCTAAACGAATCTTGTACTATTGATGCAGCAGAACTGCTTGCTAAGCGTTTTGTTGCCGAAATTGGTGATAGAAACCTACAACCGCGACTTACAGAATTACTGTTACCGGTGACAGCATGAGAGGCGCTCGAACTCTAGTTGATTTACTGCGTAGTAAACAGGATAATGACAAGTCTCTTGGCCAACATTTCTTGATTAATGATGATCTGGTTGCTCTGCCTCTACAATACGCAGAAATTGTCAAACAAGACCATGTATTGGAAATAGGTCCTGGTCCAGGGGTATTAACTGAAGCTTTACTGATGCAGGGTTGCAGAGTAACTGCAATTGAGATTGATGAAGGTGCGGTAAAACATTTACAGAAAGTATTTGCCGGTGAAATCACCGCAGGACAATTAAATTTAGTCTCGGGAGACGCATTACAGGTGAAATGGCCAAGCTCAATCACCAAAGTTGTGGCTAATATTCCCTACCAAATCTCTTCGCCCTTAGTAGAATTACTAACTAAATATTTGCGTAATGAAGAAGCAAGTCTATTGCAGAAAGTTGTGCTTCTAGTGCAAGAAGAGTTTGCTGAAAGGCTAGTTATGGAGTATGAGTCTGATGTTGGTTCTCTTGGAATGACTGCGTTATTGGATTGGCAATCTGAGATGTTGCAAAAAGTAGCGCCTCACAACTTTAGTCCAAATCCAAGAGTGAATTCCCGTTTTATCGAAATGACTCCTAGCCATGAACAATTTGATTGTGATAAGCGCCTTGTTAAACAAGTAATTCATCAAGCCTTCAAACAACGAAGAAAGAAAATTCGTACCAGCCTAAAATCTGTTCCACGGCGACTCAATAGAGTCCCGAATTGGTATTCTGCACGTTGGAAGATGGCGATTTCAAGTTTGGCTGATGATGAAAGAATGAACGCCCGACCTGAGGAGTTTGATTTTGATGATTGGATAGGGTTTTGTCAAGATTTGGAAAAAATCCAAGATAAATCTTAAACATGACCTCAATCTATCGTTTATCCACAAGATTGTGCTTGTTTTTAAAGAAAATAGCGGGGAGAGGTTTTTCTTAGGAGTGGCGACTGGGCAGGACTTGTCGGAGGGGATGCTATGGCAAAGAAGGACACATATCTTGCACTATTAAGGCGTGGAATTGATGATACTACAGCCCAGCAGTTAGCCGATGCTGGACTGAAAATTGGCGATTTAAAGAAAATTGACCGTAATATGCTAATTGAAAACTATGCATTAAAGCCAGATATCGCTGATGGTGTAATTTCAATTATCAATTCAGCTCACTCTTCTCACGGTAAAGAACGGTTTCTAGCATCGGTCTTAGCGCCTGAAAAGAAAGTCGATTCTAAAATTGAAGAAATCAAATTTAAGCGTAAGCAAAAGGACGTTCTAACAGAATTAGCCGAGCAAAAAGAACGTTTGAAAATCGCTAAGGTTGAAGCCTTTCGCGGCAAGAAATTGATTATGAACCGTTTAGGTAAAACTGTTGAATTGATTGTTAAACTAGAAAACAATCTCTATGACGAGGGTAAAGATGATCAAAAAGTCAAGATAAGAGACCAACTAGAAACTAGAGGCCTAGAGGCCGCCAGAGATCATGAGATGTTAGAATTAGAAGGAACTCCTCAAGACATTGTCGACTTCAGGAGAAAGTTCGTCCCTGGGCTTATTTTCCACGCTTGCCCGATTTGTGGTGACGAAATGGACCCTAGACAAGCTAGAGACCAAGATAAACCAGAGGAATGGGTATTTATTTGTTGGGAATGTGAAGAGAATTTCACTCCTGAACTAGCTGCTAATGTTGAGCAACGTTTGGTAAATGGCAACCGCATATTTATCGATGAGAGCAAGCGACCAAGAAATTCAGTACCTCCTAAACCGGCAGCAATGGATTTCTCTTCGGTAAATGACATGATTAAGAAAGACCTCGCTCAAACTGGAACAGACGCTGATGAGATGAGCCGTGTGGTAGAAGAGAGTACTCTTGGTGGTGGATTGATGGACATCAATGATTGGATTGACCAAACATTGGCGGCCAAGGATTACATCCAAGCACAAGAAGATAGAGAAGACTTCATCTTGAGAACCGGTGCTGGCGCTACTAAGTTCAATAAGTGGATGAAGAAGGCCGGGTTATACTTCAACAAACAAACCGGTCGTTGGACACGTCACAAAGATGTACGTTGAGGCGATGGTATGGCTGAGAGTGTTGGAGAGACGCTCAAACTTGTGAGATTTATGCAAGGGGCAAAATTACTTGGCCAAACCAGATTAGTTATCGGTGAAACTCTAGTTGAGCATGCGGAGTCAGCTGGGGTTAATCTACCAACAAACTGCACTTCTGGAACCTGTGGAACCTGTATGGTGACATTGGTTAGAGGAAAAATTCCAGTTCCTGAAATACTGCCACCTGGACTTGATGATTATCTAATAGAGCAATCGGCTCGGCTTGGTTGTATTGGCTGCCCCACTACCGATTGTGACATTGACATTCGGCCACCATTGTGATGATTGCTATGTTTGATAATTGGGGTAATACTGAATGGTTTATCCTGGTTGTTGACATCATTGCAGTGATTATTGTTGTCCGCTTTCTAAGAAATAAAATTAGAAGAAAACTCAATGAGGTAGAATTACGACAGAGTTTTCAAACACGTAAAAGGCGAGACTCGATGAAAGACCAAAATGACCAACCGCCAAACCAGTAGATTGGCTCTGGTAATGGTTTGGACATGTTCAAGAACCTGTGACCGTTTAATGAATACATGAGGGGTAGTAGTGAACTAACTACTGGACCAATTCCTGTGGGACAATTTGTTAATTTAATTAGATCCACTATTCGTAATGATAGTTTATTTCAAAACCAAGTGATAAAAGGGGAAATCACCCAATGGAAGTCTTATCCTAGTGGCCATACTTATTTCACCCTACGAGATTCTGATGGACAAATTAGTGCAGTTATTTGGCAAGGCCGTTGTACTATTGATTCAAGCATTAGCGAAGGGAGTGTTGTTGTTGTTATCGCTAATTTAGACCTCTATGCCAAGTCTGGAAGAATACAATTAATCGTCAATCGAATCGAGCCAATTAACAAGCTTGGAGTTCTTGAAGAGCAACGCAAACAGTTGATAGAATTACTGCGTTCTGAAGGGGTGTTAGACCGGCCTAGAAAGGCTCTGCCTTCGATTCCAAAGCACATAGCAATAATCACTGGTGTTGGCTCAGCAGCGCTGGCTGATATGAATAGATTGGCCGAAAACCGATGGCCTGGAATACGAAGAACGGTCATTGGAGTTACTGTTCAGGGAAACTTGGCTCCAAATGAAATTGTTCGGGGTATTCTAGCGGCGGGGAAGTTAGCTAACTTTGATATCGCTAGACGACTGAATCAACCACCTGTTGATGTGATTATAGTTGGACGTGGTGGCGGGTCGCCAGAAGATTTGTGGGCATTCAATCTTGAACCGGTTGCTAGAGCGATAATAGCCTCAGCGGTACCAGTTATCTCTGCTGTTGGACATGAGTCTGATATGTTAGTAGCTGATTTAGTTGCTGACTTGAGGGCCTCAACTCCTTCTAATGCCATAGAACGGTTAGTGCCTGAATTTGATCAGCATCAAATGATGATACTCAATTTTGAACTCCGCATTACTGATGCTACAACAAGAATGTTTGTCGATTGGCGCAACAACTTACGCCTTTTACAATCCAAGTTGCTTAATGCCCCCCTACAAGGAGTATACAATGCCAACCAACAGATTACCGACCTATCAAATAGGTTGACAACGGCGGTAATCAATAAGTTTGGTCAATCAAAACAGAAATTAGCATCCTTGGGTAACCTAATGATGCTGGCAGCACAACAAAGTATTGCTGTTGAGAAAACCAAACTTGCTGTATTTGCATCCGCTCTTAATTCAGCCCATCCAAACAATGTGCTGCAAAGAGGTTACAGTATGATTTCCGATGAAAAGGGTCAAATTATCTCGAGAACTGATGACTTGGATGAAGGTCAAAATATAATTCTTGCATTAGCAGATGGAACTGCTAAGGCTACGGTTGAAGAAATAAGAAAGGAGAGTGGAAATGATGAGTAAAGAAATGAGTTATGGGATAGCAATTAAGCGTTTAGAAGAAATAGTTGCAGATTTGGAACGCGGTGGAATAGCGTTAGATGAGACCTTAAAATTATATGAAGAAGGTGCTAAATTGTTAGAATTCTGCCAGCAAGAATTAGCTAGTGCGGAGGGACGATTAAACGAGATGCGTCTATCGGAAATTGAAGAAAAGTTGTCCGAGTAGGCCAATAGACCGATTATTTGATTCATTAAACAGCTAATCTATGCCGCCTTAGCAAGGTAAAAGCAGGTAGTGTCCAAAGAATAACCGAAGCAAACCAAGCAAAAACCGAACCAAGTAAAACGCCAAATTCTGGTAATGACCATATGGCAATAATTGCGTATACAGAAACGCTAGCCCCGCCAAGCATCATTGGGGCTGCAGCACCTTGAGGCACTTGAGGGCCTTGAGAAATCCACAGTGCAACCATGCTGGTTAGAAAAATGGCGGGAAATGCGCTGGCTAGTCCTGCGATAAATGGCAACCCACTATCCGCTAACACAAGACAAGCGCCAATTGCTAATCCAGCCGCAATACCCCGTATTGAAAGAATCATTAATGGAACTTTATTACTCCCTCTAGGTGCTTCTCTGTTCTTGATATTGAAGAAGAAAGCCAATATTGCTAAGGCTACTAAACCAGTTATAGCAAACTGTAATTCACTAACCAGGACATCTGTTGCATTTCTGGCAATCATTAACCCACACCAAGCAAGAATCGCCCAGGTTGATAGTGAGGCGATTATTGTTAATGGTAATTTTAGTTTTTCTTGTTTGATTTGATTTGGCAGTAAGATCCATACTCCAAGAAACAGACCATTAATCAACATACCAAGCGGCACTACAGACATACTAGATCTTAGTGACTCGCCTCCATCAATAGCATAAACTCCCGCTGCAGCCGGGATTATGGTTGATGGGACTGTGCCTAATACTCCACCGATAAAACCGCCAAATTTTTCGATTGAAACAGTGACTAAAATTGCTACTAAGCCCGCAAAAAACGCGTATAGAATGATTGTCGAGTTAACCATACAATCAATCCTTTGAGGCTAATACTCTGTCTCAAAGAGATTCTGCCAGAGTCACAATGGCATCATAATCTGGCTCAACACCAGGGTTTTCAGCAACCCAGCGATGTTGGACTAAGCCCTCTTTGTCAACTACAATCACGACCCTGTTGGCCGATACATAGCCTTCCAGTCCACCAAGACCTACAAACTTAGCATCGTAAGCCTCAACCACTGCGCGGTCTAAATCAGATAAAAGTTCGAACTCTAAGTTGTACTTTCTAGCAAATTCTGCATTAGCCCACGGTGAGTCAACACTGATACCAATAACTGTAGCCGATGAACCGTTAAGCTTAGCAAGGTTGTCTTGAAAAGCACACATTTCCTTGTCGCAAACACCAGTAAAGGCGCCTGGATAAAAGGCGAGAACTACTGTTTTGCCTCGATAGTCTGCTAATGAGACTGCTTCTTTTGATGTATTCTTCAAAGTAAATTCTGGTGCTGCTTCTCCTATCATGGTAAGACCTCTTGCTGGCAACCTCATGAAAGAAGTATTTTAACAAATGCACTGACTTTCAATACGGGTCTAAGTGAACTATTTGTTCAATGTCAATACGTTTGTAGCCTCGATCACGAGCATTCGTGGCGGCTTTGATTAGCATTGAGCGCATCCAACCAAGCGACATTAGAGTCTTCATCCGGTTGATTGATTCGATGAATTGAACTGGATTACCGCCAAGTTGTGCGTGACTTCTAATGTCTGATTCCAATTTTTCTACTACCATGTAATAGGTGTCTATTAATTCTTCAATTGCGTCATCTGTAACCGGCATTTTAGCGT
Organism: Candidatus Poseidoniales archaeon; assembly: GCA_009887195.1. Taxonomy (GTDB): domain Archaea; phylum Thermoplasmatota; class Poseidoniia; order Poseidoniales; family Poseidoniaceae; genus MGIIa-L1. The sequence goes on from QXXX01000068.1 coordinate 13,932, forward strand.
GCGTCCTAGCCAAAGAAAGCAAGGAAGAACGAGTTAATACGCCCCCTCCTTGGCCAACTATCAGGGTTTCAGATTCTTCGATAGTGTCAATATCTTCTTCCTCATCATCAGAATTGAGGCCCATTCCAGATACAGCAATTTCCAAATGCCTTGGTTTAATTGTGGCAACTCGATCTTTTTCTGCCGCTGCTTCTGCGTGTTTCAAAATCTTAGCCAAATGAGTCTCAACATGTTCAATTCCTGCTTGGACTGCTGCAGAACCAACAGAATCAATACTACTGATTCTATCAATCATTAACTCCCTAGTTCGATTGTAATTCAATCGTGTGCGGTTGGGATCGTCCAATGTTTTTCTTTCTGGGTCTTGGGCTAGAGTTTCTGATTCCATTGTTGGTACTAACCGGTCTAATTCCTCACACAATAAAGCAACTAGTTGTTCTTTTACCGCACCAGATAAACGCATTTGCGTGAAATTAGAAGCAACTGCTCCGATGTGACCAGAGGAATATGGTTTAGCCGGCATATGAGGGCCTTACATTGGATGCTTTTCATTATTAGCAATTAGTTAGCCATTCAGTATTATCAGTTAATGTTAGGCGCTCTAATCCGTTTTCTGTCTTTAACCAGGTATCTTCGATACCAATGCTGCCTTCTGCAAAGACCAGTTTTGGCTCAATTGCCATAACTCCATTATCTGGCAATGGTCGATCAAAGCCTTTTGCAACAACTGGTGATTCATCTAATTGTAAACCAACCGAGTGGCCTAGAAACTTACTTTGGTCTGGGATCATACCCATTAGATGTTCACTATGACCCATACTGGTGGCTAATTGTGAGCCTATCTCCCATGCCTTTGAACAATCTTCACCACGGCCAAGTGAATTAACTACTGCGTCACTGACTTCAACCATCGAATCTAGCCTTTCCAACCAAGTTTCGTCTAATTTACCAACACTAAACATCCTAGTGGCGTCAACAACATAACCTCTGTGAACATGAACAAGGTCAACCAAGATGGGTTGTTTTTCTATTATCTTATTGAATCCTGAACCCATTCCAGCTAACGGATGAGCGCCGCTGCCACCTATTGCTGAATCAAAGAACGACGGGACGCCCCCCGATCTGCCTGACACGATTACTGCTCTATCACATTGTAATGGAAAGCGCCTCATTTGGACATTGCCGCCAAAGCCTCTTTCTCTACTAATTGCTTCAGCAGCGGCAACTAGTTCTAATTCGGTTTTTCCCGCGGCAATTTCCTTCCTAACTGAGTCAAACATTGCTTGTTGGACTAATGCTCCCTCTCGCATCATAGATAATTCCCAAGAGGATTTTACCTCTCTTTGAGAATGAATCAATTGAGTACAATCAGCGGTTTTTCCCAAAGGAGCCAATACTGATGCGAATTTCTCATGAAAGTCAGCTGGTAGTTCCCCCTTTTGTAAGGCTGGACTGGCTTCTGCACCCATGTTAGATAGCGTTTCAGCAAGAACTCTCAGGCTAGGAAATGGATTGATGGCAAATGGAGCATCGGTTCCACCTGCTTCAAATTCTGCTCGCTTAATTGACCTTCTGACAAAGAAAGTACTGCCCGCACCACCAGAATCCGTGCTGGCTTTGGAGCCTGTGGCGGGAATGAATAACGCTCCGTTTTGCCGTCCTCCAGCATAGTAGTACAAGTCAACCGGGCTTTGGATTAACGCACCTGGAAGATTGTTTTCTTGCAACAAGTTTGCTAGTTTGCTAATCCGTTGTTCAAGTTCACTAACTGGCACACGCCAATCTTCACCCTCAGGTCCTAGCAAATCTTCGGTTGACCATGAGGACATGGTTATGCGCCGTACTAGGTGTTGAAAACTCTACCCGATGAAGTGTGAGTTAACCGTGAATTTATTCGCCATTGTAGTGAAATCAATAGACGATAAATCAAAAACTGCCTCCTGTTGGGAGTAGCATGGCACAAGTGTTAAACTTGCGCGACATTAATGTCGAAGGCAAGACTGTGCTGGTAAGAGTTGACATCAATAGCCCCTTACAACCTAAAAGCCAGGAGTTTCTTGATGATACTCGAATAAAGGCGATTGTACCAACATTAAATTTGCTTACTAAGGCAAAAGTAGTTTTGTTAGCCCACCAATCTAGGCCCGGCAAAAAAGACTTCACTAACACCCTTGGCCATTCTAGGGAACTGGGTAGGATATTGGGTCGTAATGTCAAATGGGTCGAAGATATTCATGGTGAAAAGGCAATGCAGGCAATTGAATGTCTGGCGAACGGAGAAATCTTGATGCTCAACAATGTAAGAATGGATCTTGAAGAAGTATCTACTAAAGGTGATTTTTTGACTATGTCTGAGACCAAAATAATCCAACGATTATCTAGTGTTGTCGATGTATTTGTTAACGATGCATTCGCCTGTTCTCACAGAAATTCACCATCTATTGTTGGCTTTACCCATACCCTTCCATGTGTGGCCGGAGAATTGATGAAAAAAGAGATTGATGGCCTTGATGCTGCTTTAGACTCGCCACGTCGGCCGTGTATTGCAGTAGTTGGCGGAATTAAAGTTGAAGATTCAATATCTGTCGCTGACAATATGCTGAGAAAGGGCATTGCTGATGAAGTGTGGGCCACTGGAGGTGTGGCAAATTTGTTGATTGAATATTCAGGAATTGATATTGGTGAATTGAATCATAACTTTCTGGTTGGAGAACTAGGTGATTCTTATCATTCTACGGTAGAAACTGCCAAATCAATGCTGAATGATTTTGCTGATAAAATAAAATTGCCAACAGACCTTGCTGCTAATATCGAAGATAATCGTGTTGATTTGACACTTGCGGATTTGCCTGTTGCTGCACCGATTTTTGATATTGGAATCAACTCAACAATGACTCTTTCAGCCGCCATCAAATCTGCAGGAACGATAATTCTAAACGGGCCTGCTGGAGTTTTCGAACTTACTGATTTTGCCCTAGGTACAGTTGAAATGTTGAATGCTTGTGCTGAATCAAGTGGCTATGTTGTTGTAGGTGGAGGACATACTGCTACCTTAATCATGAATCGCGGGTTATCATCTAAAATCGGACACTTATCCACAGGAGGAGGAGCCTGTTTGAATTATTTGGCCGGCAAGGTCTTACCAGGTATTGCAAGTCTGGAGTATAGTGCGCAAAAATACCAATTAACAATCTCTCAATCCATAACTGACAATTAAATAACACAGCCATCACCCACTAACAAGGATTGATGCACATGTCAGAGGAATTCCCAGCCCGATACACGGATACAATTCTGTATGACGGCAGTGGCACCAAGTTCGTTGGTGATGTATTAATTCACGATGATGGAGCATGGTCAAAGTCTAATGGTGACGAAGATGTTAGACAAGTTATCGACGGCAGTTCTAGACTTTTAACTCGCTCATTACAAAACTGGCATACTCATCTTGCTATGCAATTAAATGCGAGAGATTTCAGTGATGGCTATCCATTAAATCAGTGGCTCAATGAGGTAATATTTCCTACCGAGGCCAGATTGAGCCCAGAATATGTTCGAGTCGGCGCTACAGCTGCAGCAAGTGAATTGATTGCTACTGGTTGTAGTTTCGCGGCTGACATGTACTTTTATCCTGCGATAACTGGTAAAGTCCTCGAAGATGCGGGAATTAGGGGCCTTGTTGGTGGTCCAGTCAGTGATTTTGCACTACCTTCACACCCGGATGCAAAATCAGCATTAGATGAAATTGATAACTTACTTCAAACTCAATCAATTGATGATCGTATTCAGTATGCAATTGCCACCCATTCAATTTACCTATGTAGCGAAGAGACGCTTGTTAGGGCAGCTGATTTAGCAGAACGAAGGCAAGGAAGATTACATATTCATGTCAGTGAAACAAGAAAGGAAGTTGCTGATTGCTTCGAAAAAACCGGCAAATATCCTGTTGAGTATCTTGACAGTATTGATTTTTTCAAGCCTGGCACAGTATGTGCGCACGCTAGTTGGGTTAAGAAGAATGAAATCCGGATTCTAAAAAATCGCAATGTTACTGCCGTACATTGTCCTTCATCAAACATGAAATTAGCTTGTGGTGGAACACTTTCTTTGCCCGCTTACCAAGAGGTGGGGGTTGATGTAAGACTCGGGACTGATGGTGCTGCATCTTCTGGTAATGGACTCAACGTATTATCTGAAGCCCGTACTGCTTCACTGGTTCAACGACACGATCACTGGGATGCTACCCTTTTGCCGGCCAAAGATATCTTTCAAATGGCAACCAAGGGTAGTCAAGATTGGGTTGCTTGGGATTTAGATGATGTTCGAATGTATCCACGCGGCAGGTCTAGCAACCGACATTTAGCTAACTTAGTATTCAATGGTGCGAATTGTCTTGATATGTGGGTTGATGGACAAGCAGTACGACAAGATGGCACAACTAATACTCTGGATGAACGCAAGGCGATGAATGACCTTGAAGTTTCAATTCAGTCATATTATGAAGGTCTCGAGTAATCATTCATATTTGGTTAATGTATAACCGATTATAATAATAATAAATCCGATGAAATAACCTGCAGCAGATAATGAAATATCTACTGTATAATCTACATTTAACTCAAAATCATCTGGAACCTCGGTCATAGTTCCAATGCCAACGAAATATTCACCAGACTTTACGTTCCACGAAACTCCGGCTTGATTATCGTCACCAATTGCTTCAAATTCATTGTCTCTTGAAGTACAAAGTTCACTGTTGCCCATTTGTTCTATCACGGTTAATCCATCACACTGAGCTTTCTTATCGGCGTCTGCGACTACCAAAAAAACATCATTACGATCCCAGGTTACCTCAGCATTGGCTGTGATGAATAAGGCCAGTGGATTAGATTGGATTGGTTCGTCAGAAAAAAATACTGAATTGGGAACATTTGGCGTTGGTACGCCTTCAACACTTTCTTCTGTGGTAAAACCAATCGTTCCAAGCAAACAAATGATCACTGACAAGGTGATTAAGCCAGTACCGATTTTACCGTTTCTGTGCAAATAACTCACCTACAATTGTAAAAACGCCAGAGCGAGTATCACGTAACTACCAAGCAACATAGCACCTTCAAGCCAATTTGATTTACCATCAGCTAAAATTGAATTGACCACCAGTACTGCAACAAAGGTTGCAGCCGTTTCAAGCATGCCAAATTCTAAAGTTAGCGGTACGCCAACAGCCCACGCAAACAATATCATTGCAGGGGCTGCGAATAAAGCGATTTGTACACTACTGCCTATTGCGATAGCAATTGACAAATCCATCTTGTCTTTGCCTGCCACAATTACTGCAGTAAAGTGTTCTGCTGCATTACCAAAGAACGGCAGTAGAATTACTCCAATAAATAGTTCTGGCAATCCCCATTCATCTACCGCAGCCTCTAGACTGTGCACTAAGATATGAGCCATCCAAGCAACTAATACAGTTGCTGCGATTAGTAATGTCCAGGCATCCTTGTTGGTCATTGTAGGGTCTTCATGATGGCCGTGTCCTGGTTCGGTGGCAAATACATGGGCATGAGTTTTGAGTTGGAACAGTAAAGCAAGTCCGTAGATAACCAACAAGACTATCGCTGCATAACGAGATATAACTTCAACATCAGTTGATGTACCACCTGAATGATGTAGTGCACTTGGAATGATAAAGGCGACAATTGCCAGTAATAGCAGCGTGCCATTCATTTGAATTGCGTCACTGTTGAAAGTTTGTTCCTTATGCTTTAGTCCACCCCAAACCAATGCTAAGCCCAGAACAAGCAGCATATTGCCAAGAATCGAACCAATTAAGGATGCTTGGGTCACCGTTACCATTGTATCAACAATATCCGGGTCCTTTGAGGCAGCATAGATGGCAAGGCCGACAATGATTAATTCAGCAGCATTACCAAACGTTGCGTTAAGAAATCCGCCGATTGCTTCACCCGTACGTAAGGCAATTTCTTCGGTGCCCTTGCCCATGAGAAATGCTAGGGGCATAATAGCAATCATTGAGAATAGGAATGCCATAGTAAGATTATGGTCGTAATTGAAATAAATCGCTAACGGTAACGCTACCAATAACCAATTTAATTTATTCTTAAATGGGTTAAATGCATCGAGTAAAGTATCCATTGCATGCTCGACTTCGTCGACTATTTCTTCGGCAACCGCCTCTAAACCTGTCTCTGCCATGGCGTTGTGATTGAAAATACACTAATTGAGGTATCTATCCAATTAAAGTTAATCATCCGATTTTTTCCTTCTAGTAGGCCTACGCTTAGGTGCGTTCTTTGGTGTAACTCTACGACCTACCTTACGTTTTGGCTTAGGTTTCTCTTCGACCTCTTCTTCGTCGAAATCCTCATCATCTAATCCGAAGAACGGGTCGTCCTCATCTTCTTCAGGTTCAGGTGTTGGCTTGGCCTTGGTTCGGCGTGATTTCCTGCTAAGCACGTTCACGGCAAATGGGTCTTCTTCTTTGTCAGCAGCCTCTTGGACATCAGCTGCTGGCTTTTCTTCTTCTTCAACAGGTACGGATTTGGCGGTATTGGTAATTGAATCCATGTCGACATCTTGACTCGTTCCAATAAATTCAGACATCCAATCGTCATCATCATACTCATCATCGGACTTCTTCTTCTTTGGCCCTCGCATTCCAGCGCTGATTACAAACAGCATCAGTATAATGGCTAACACAGCAACTCCTGATGTTACCCAAACGAAGACATAGGGCGGATCGGTAAAGGATGGTTCAACTACTATTGGATCAGGCGCTGGCTTGAGTGATTCCTCATAGTTACACACTGTAGTACCATCAATTCTGTTTCGACAATAATCAACAATAAATATTACTTGTTCTAAAACCTCGTTGCCGGCTGAATCTATCGCTCTGATTTGCACTGCATGAGTTCCAGGTTCGAAGTTTCCTGCACTTACCTCTTCAGAAAATACTAGTGATTTATTCTCGCCTAGGACATCTTGGATATCAGTTGGGATAGTCCATGGAGTTGTAACAGCATTTCCGCTACCATAATTGTAAATGAATTTGTACTGGATTAGAGATACTTCTACATCGTCTGTTGCACCTGCGTTGATGGTAATTTTATTGCCGTAGAGATATTTTGAACCATCAGAAGACGATGCTGGAGAATAAACTGTCATTGATGGGTTTTGGGCATCTAAACTTCTATCTTCCCAAGTTATAATTTGATTATTATAACTTTCATCTACCATGTCAACTGTTATTGAAATAGCACCAGCAGAGACACTATTAGCAATATCAAACGTGTAATAATATTCAGGCCCTAGTTCGTCGTTTAGTAAATTATCTGCAAACATCAGCATCTGCCTAGGACTAGTTGTAATAATTCCTCCTGATGAGGTCGTAATATCAACAGTAGGACTGCTGAAAAGGTACTCATTGACCGATAGGCGGATTGTGAAACTACCTGATACTAAAGAAGGGCTAAGATAGAGTTCTCCGTCAGCAAACAGCTGATATGACGCTGTTGGTGGCACTGTATCTTCTTTAACATTCAAAGCGTTACCTCCTGAACCAGGGAATGCTTCCAAGTTTTGATTGCCATAAATATCCTCCACCACTACGGCGTACCAAATATTGCGTTCCACGTCATCGGAAATTTGGTAATTTTTATTGAAAGTAAATTCGTTTTGTGCGGAACCTGTGTCGACAATATCATCGTCGAAAAGAAACCATCCATTTGAGGCATTGACTATTGAAACTTGATTTTCTAATTCGCCGAATGGATCACCTGTATGTTGCCATATTGAATATGATTCACCATCTAATTGCTGATCGTTCAACCACTCGATTTCAACCTGTGAGATCTCTCCTTCAACATCTATTGAATTTATTCGAGGTGCAGCAGGGGTTAATGTTTCCTCATAAATAGGTCCAAACCAGTTCTGTATCAGTTGAGTATAATGATAAGTGCCGTTTTCATGCTGATATAATGCTTCACTGGTAACGAAATAAAATGAGGTCCTATCTTCTTCTGGCGGAACCGTCGCCACAAATTGTTGGATTCCATCGGTGACCGTACCTTGATATTCCATGGTCACATTTTCAACAAATTGACTGCCTGATACGAGATAGTTAGAACGCCAAATATGGTATATTTCACCTTCTGCACCTAATTGATCATTCCACGTAATCAATGTCTGAGAATTACCCATAAATGTGGCAACAACATTTTTTGGCTCCGCAATCCAATTATAGAATGCGTCCTCATAAACTTCTGCGCAAGAGTATTCTGGGATGTCAACATCAAATATTCCATTATGGTCAATAACAACTACGCAATAATGTGAATTGCCTAATCGACCTATTGGCAATTGATAAACAAATTGTGATATCCCCTCGGTTACCAAGCCAATTTGATTTGCGCCAAAGTCTGTAGTTTTGTTAAATTCTGTGCCTGAGGTAAATATTGCATACGATTCTCCTGCTTCACCAACTACATCGGACCATGAAATCGTCGTTAGGCCGCCTCCTGTTTCAGGTTGGGCGGTAAAGTATGAACTCACTGAAGTTACTGCATCTGGTGGCATATTGTCTTCAGCAAGCGGGGTTGAAAGAGCATTGTTCGACAAAAATCTTATGTCCTCATAATCTTGATTTTCACCTAAATAATCGGGTAAAAGATAAGTTATGCCGTAATAGACTTCTCGGTCTGTGTCGACTGGTATGGACAACTCATAACTTGAAATCCCTGGACCTAGGTAGGCGATAGGAGACTCATCTTGTAGAACTGTCTGTGAAGTATTTCTAGATAATTCGGAATCCGTCTGCCAAATCCTTGTCTGGTATGCGTTTGGCCCTGTCTCTGGTAATATTTGGAAAATATCGTTATAATTTATCCACGAAAGTGTGGTTATACTGGATGTAGGGTCATATGTTGCTTGTAAGTTATACGGAGTTCTAATAGGTGTAGTAGATTCAATAACCGGGTCATATGTGGCCGCTTCATTGATTATTAGACCATCATATGTAGAAACACTGTTGTCTTGCCCGGTAATTAAGGTGGTAACACCATAGTAGAATGAATCATTTGTACCAGGCTCCACCAAATACGAGAAAGTGTGACCTGGGTGAGAGCCATTTGCACCTCCTAGACAGAGGTACTTCACTGAGTAAGTCTCGCTATCGCAAGCATCAAGTTCGGCGATTAAAGTAGCATTGGCTACATTTTGGGAATCGATAATCTCGGTATGTCGGTAAAGGTTGTATACTGCACTAAAGAAATTGTCAAGTGCGCCTGGCTGATCTAGGCTATCGATGTTGCGCCAAGTAATTGTGGTTAGCTCAGTAGCGCTATCAAAATTTGCAGTTATATCCTGTGCCTGTAAGTGATACAAATCGCCGGTATCTTCAGCGCTGACGTTAGTTAATGGTAAGGTAGAAAAACCCATCAATAATATCAATAGCGTAGCAATGGCTCTCCCACTATAAGCCTTGGACCTGCCCCTCATCACACCTTTCTAGCATGCAACCGTTAAGAGCATACCGCTATTTTTTCGATAAATAATACCGATTTTAAAGCAAACCTGAGGGCGTCAAATCATTCTTCATTGTCCATTTCAGGTTGGGGGAGAGGGTCGTCTAAGTCAATTTGTGTAATTTGCTGGCGGGCTTGAATAAATCGTATCAAGAATGTCCAAATCCCTCCAATTGCAGAAATAAATACCACAATACTCAGTGGATTAATTTGGATGTGATCAAACAAGCCTGGGTAATTGCCCCAATCATAATTATCGTAGTAAACTAAGATACCCATCACAAATATGGCAACAATACTCAATATTGTTCGGTCAGCACGAGAAAAACCACGATAGTTGCGAGTACCAGCGACTGCCTGTGCTTGAGTGCCCATGTATGAACCGAGCAGAGTGAACCAAGCTGCGGCTAACCCGAGGACAATATCATCAACAAAAATAGATGCAGATATACAGATAATCCAGACTGCATCGAGTAATCGGTCAAAGGTGTGGTCAAGGTAATCTCCCCATCTAGTGACTCTTCCTGTCGCTCGTGCAACCGGACCGTCTAGGCCGTCTAATGCCATTGCCAGAGTGATTAATATCCCGCCACCAAGCAGCATTGATGCCCCCATATTATCGGCAGATGCCAAGTAAACAGACAAGCCCCCAAGTATGCCGATTGGCAGAGCAATCCAGGTGATTGAAGCCGGACTCATCCATGACATTGCCTTAACAATGGGAGTCAACGTTTGCTCCCAAACCTTACGTAATTTCTCTAAAGCCATATCCCTTACCAAACCGTTCCACTTCAATAAGGGGGTTGATTGTTACGGCTGAAAGATTACAAAATGTAGCATTAATTTACTCTGCCAACCAATCGATTCTGGCTTGTCTCGAATTTTGACTATGACCATCGTTTATCCATTCAATAATTTCCTCATAGGTCTTATTGGGGTCGCAATTTGTCGTATCCAACTCTAAGATTGGTTGGTCAAGTTCAAATTCAATCATCTCAGACCAAGTACCAGCAATCATTTCCCATTCCACGTTAGCCTTGATTTTTTGCTCACTGTAACCTCTTTTAGCTAACCTTTCTTGTAACATTGATGGATTGCACCTCAGTATAACAATTGCATCTACCTCTAGGAAGTGAGAAAGGTGACCATCAACAATTGCGTCGTCCAGTAAGTCTGATTCGAATTGTTCTGCTAATCGATGAATATCAATATCCATACTTTGCGCTGATTCGTCAAAATCACCCTCGCAGCCATACTGTTTAGCTAGATCTTTTACCGACATAATTGTGAAATCACCCTCGGAGAACAACTCCACAATCGTAGTTTTTCCAACTCCAGGAGTACCGGTAATTGCAATTATGGACATATTGCTCGAATCATCCGAATATGTATTGCTACAACTACTTTGGGCATCGATATTGTAATTACCAAGTCATCAAATGATAGAACGGTATAGGATTAACATCACCATGTTTGGAATGAATGACCCGGCACAAACTTTGATGCAACTCGAGAGTTACATCAAAGATGGCAGGTTCGAGATGTCAGAAGTGATGGCCACGCAATTTACGGAAATGTTCCTAAGTAATAAAAAAAGAACACCTCAAGAACAGATAATGTTAGTCAAAGGATTACAAATCCTATGTGATGTGTTAACTTTACGACAAAAATATACTCTAGCAGTTAATGCCGCCAAAACCTTGTTACGGGAACGAAAAAGAGTCGCAAAGGGAAGTTCAAGCATCGGCTTGATTCATATTGACTTGCATCGCTGCGCTAAAAGCTTAGCATTGGCAGGAAAAAGGCGTAAGGCAAAGGCATATTTCACTAAAGCAAACAAGTCTTCTAATGGTTGTGTTGCCGCTGCCTTAGATGGAGTCAGATTTGTTACCAGTGATAAGAAAATGATTACTACATTTATTGCTGCTTTACAGAATTCTGGCCCAGTAACAAAAAGTGGCCAACAATTTTTGGTCGCACCTAGTAACCTAACTCCGGTGGACGCTAGTGAAATTCTATCAGCACTAAGTGGCTCACAGTTTGACAATAACCCTCAAGCGTTGGAACAAGCGAGTAGAATATCACAACAAATCACCATGATTGAAAAAGGTGAGATGGCAGCAAATGCGAAGTTGCAAAGTGCACTTGATTCTCTAAAGCCAAAACACGACTATTACGAATATAGTTGATGGTAACGAGGGATGGATTTGAACCATCGATCTCCGGGTTATGAGCCCGACGGGATATCCAGACTACCCCACCTCGTTATACAAAGCGCCCGCATTCCCCATTTTCAAACCACCGCTTGGTGAAACAAACCAATTTAGTGTTAAATCTCCGCTAATTTACTAATGATTGGCATTGACTTATCTAGTCAGGCCCCCCACATAGTATACATGGGGTATGTGGCTAAACGAGCGGTTTTACTGAGTTTGTTGATCGCTTCTGCCTGTTTGGCCGGGTGTACCAGTGATGATGATTCATCTGACAATGATTCGGCAATTAACCTAGTAATTTACTATGATGCCACGTCGGGAATGATTCAAGAAAATATTCAAAATGGGCAACAAGTATCATTTAACGGAGTAGAGCTAACCTTCGATTATGCCTACACAAAATCTGCCGATGGCAATATAGAAAGTTATTACTTTGAAGCTGGGGACGGCAGTTCTCGAATTTCTGCACAAGCCAATGATACTGGTGAAATCACTTACAATTATGCCACTCACGGCTTGTTCACTGCGGTTTTAGGGGCGATTGACGAGGCGGGTAATGAGGCGAATGAAAGCATAACAATTCGCATCGACAAGCGGACTCTTTGGGGACAATCCAACACAGATAATCCAGACGTTATGACAATCGATACAATGCCTGATTGTGAATGCGATGCACCTAGTAAGATT